>JBILLC010000043.1:0-9212 GCA_044376275.1 Chthoniobacteraceae bacterium
TTTGGCGTGGGCCTCGATGCCGAGTTTGATCGATTCGTAGGAGGCGGTTGATTGGGATGGATACGTGGTTGTCATGGTCTTTAAGGTCGCGAAATCTCGCACCACCCGACAACCTCATGTCATCAATCAGTTTTTATGCGTGAACCATCCGTCGTAAGCTTGCTCCCTCAGCTTCTCTGCTTCATCGCCGCTAGTTCATTGCTGGCGGAGCACCCGCTCCAACAGCGTGACCAATGGCAACTCGAGGATCCCGCCGCTTGGGAATGGCAGGGTGAGGGTGACGCGACGACGCTTGTGCTCAAAAGGCCATCGCAATACAAACCTAGGGTTCGTCGCCCCTTCAACCTAGCCTGGTTTGACGGGAAGGAGTTTGGGTCGTTCACGCTGACCTGCGAAGCGCGGCTCGATGTGTTCGACAAAGGCAATAACGACCTATGCATCGCCTTCGGAGGGCGCGGAGAATCTGAATTCTACTACGCACACCTCGGCGAAACGGCAGATGGCGTGCATCTGCAACTGCATGTGGTGAACCAGGCGGACCGCAAAGCCATCACGACGCATCGCGCGAAAGTTTTACCATGGAAGCCCGACTATTGGCATTTTATCAAGCTAGTGCGCGACGCCTCCTCCGGAAGCATCCAGGTATGGTTTGAAAACGAACTCGTTCTCGAAGCCTCCGACATGACGTTTGGTAAAGGGCGAATCGGTCTTGGCTCGTTTGATGATCGCGGTGCCTTTCGCAGAGTGACCATCACCTCTGCCACTGATGAGACGGTGACTCAGGTCGAAGTAGTCGCCGGTGGCGGCACGATGGTCGAGAACGCACCGTCGACTCAATGCAAGGTAACGCAGCCCTTTGGCATCGCCTTTGATTCGCAGGACAACATGTTCATCTGCGAGGAGACGCATCGCTTGCTGCGAGTGGATGCAAAAACAGGCGTGCTCAGCGTGGTCACCGGCGCCAAGGCCAAAGACGCGCCAGCAGGTGACAATGGCCCCGCCAAGGACGCGAGCTTTATTGCGCCGCACAATCTTGTCGCGGATCAGGAGGGAAATCTCTTCATCGCAGACACCTACCACTACGCTGTTCGCCGTGTGGATGCCAAAACCGGCATCGTGACCACCTTTGCAGGCAACGGCAGCAAGGAACTTAGCGGCGATGGCGGCCCCGCGTCCAGCGCAGGTCTGGATGGTCTCGCGTGCCTGTGCTTCAACCATGACTTCACAAAGCTCTACCTCGGCGGTTTCAGCAAAGTCATTCGCGTGATAGAAATGAATACGGGCATCATCACCACTGTGCCAGGGTTAGGCGGCAGCAGGGCGATGGCGGTGGATTCGAAGGGCAACCTGTTCACCGCGCTGAACAACGGGGTGCGCATGCTGGCCATCGATGGCAAGGCCACCGTGCTAACTGATCCCAACGCAGTGCCGCCGCTAAAAAGCGTGAAGCACCTGTGGGCGGATCGCGATGACAACATTCTCATCGCCGACGCAGGCAACCATGTCATTCGCAAGTTCATTACAGCCGAGCGCAAGCTCGTTACTCTTGCCGGGGTCTGCGAAAGAGGTGCCGCTGGCGTGCCAGGTCCGGCCTTGCAGGCTCAGCTCAGTGAACCACACGGCGTGGTTACGCATCCAAGAACGGGCGACATCTACATCGCCGACTCGCGTAATCATCGGGTGCTGCGAATCAAGCAGCATCCGTAGAAACCCCGCCCGACTCGCGCGTGAGCTGCGGAAACGGAACCAAAAGGAAACTCAATTGGAAGCATCCGACCAAAAAGCGATAAGAGGACGATGGCAGCCGGCGCTCACCTCTGAAAGCTCTCGGGTTCGAAAACCCGGATACGATCAAATCTGTTCCCGAGCAGTCGTTTGCCATTGGGGGATATCTGCAAATCCCACTCAGCGTAGTCCCCCGTCCGAAGTTCTTCGATCAAACTCCAATTCGTCCGATCCCATATTCTGATCGTTCCATCACGGGACGCCGTTGCCAGAATGGGCAGTTTTGGGTGCCACGCGACGCCGCTTACCTCCAAATTGTGCACGCGCACCTCGGCCTCCACCTCCAGAGTCCGTCCATTTCGAATCCGGACCCGCTTGTCCTCCCCTCCCTCTAGAATGATGCTACCATCGGGAGCGACTGCCAAAACGGAAACGTAGGGTGCCTCTGCACTGGCGACCAGTTCGGCCGTCTTCACATTCCAAAGTGCCAGCATCGGCACCCCTGGCTCCTCGTTTGATGCCGCCGATGAAGATGCTATTTCCAAGGGCTCCACAACCAAATCGTCTCCCGCCCAAACCGCCCATTGAGACTCGAGCCGACTGGACTCCCTCCTCGTCCAATTCTTAATCCTGACTGTCCGAATCTTTTCACCAGTTTTTAAGTCCAACAACTGACCACCCGCCCAGACCTCCTCCCTCTTGGGATGAACCACAAAACCCGATCCTGGAACGGTCGTAGCCCAACGCTCATTCGCTCCGTCGGCCCCTAGGGAAATTCCCCAAAGCTTGCCGGACCTTCCGCAAACAATCCAATCGCCGGCGAATCGACCCGAAAGATAGCCTCCATAAGCAAATTTGTCGTGAACCGTGAGCAGGTCTGAAACACCCCCCATACCCTCTTTTTGGCGATAGTCTTTTTTTTGTATCACCCACGAATCTCTTTTCCCAGCCTCTGGGGCTATCTTCGCAAGCTTCACGACTTCATCGCCCTCTCCAACCCAAGTGAAGCGTGCCGATGTCGATTCATCGTACAATGCCCGAGATGCGCTCAGGTTCCAAAACCGAATTCTTGAATCTCCAGCCAAGAGCACTCCCACGCCTTCCGCCGTGACACAAACCGTGCTGACTGATTCTCCCAGGGACGGAAGTTTTCCCTTCAGCAATGATGATCTCTTCAGGTCGCCGTTATCAGAATTCCTCACCTCGAGCCTGACGCTGTTGAAGCCCGTTCGCAGGACACAGGCCAACGATTTGGATCTCGGCGAGAACCCCATTGCATACACCGCACTGTCAACCTTAAACGAAAACTTCAGGTCACTGTCCCACACTTTGCCCTTTGTCAGTCGACCAGCCGAAGATGATCCAAAAAGAAGTCCTCCATCCTCTGTTGATACAAAAGCGCTCCGTCTGTTTGTGTCCACGCCGACAACTGTCGCCTTGGGCTGCGCTAAATCCTTCCCTGTTTCTGCATCAACCCGCATGTAAACCCCGGTTGAGTTAAAGCCATATACCTCACCACCAGTCTTTGAAAAACGTCCATGGGTGAAGTGGGTCCGCTCCCAGAGTTGTTTCCCCGTTTGATAGTCCAGGCAAAGGCACGGAGTGGTGGTGGAATTCACTCCGGAAAAGCCCAACCACACCTTTGAACCGTTGATTTTCAGCTCTCTCAAGGCGCCATTGTAGGGGAGTGTACAGCCGACTTTATGACCGGACGAGAATTCAAAAACTTCAATCTCACCCACGTAGTTTCCCGTGCCGAAGGCGACGGCAGAGAACTTCCCGTCGTCTGAAACTGCAAGGGCCAAAATGCTGCGCCCCTTTAGCTCTGCTTTCCAAATCGCTACCACTTCGCCGCTCATGGAATTTAAAGTGCAGAAAGCGCCATCCGATTGCAGGGCGAGAACGAGTTCAGGATCTGATGGGTGCTCTTTGAGCCCGACCCACCGTGTGTTTGAGGCCGAAAACACCTCTCGATCACACTGATCGATCTTTCTATCTAAATAGCGCCATGTTGCATCACGCAAGTCGCGGGGGACCGATTTTAGAGCGCGTTCCATCCCTTCCAAATCGCCATCATTTTCTGCAGCCTCAGCAAGTGCAATCGCCGTCTTGGCACCCGCCCGACGGGACGCCTCCATTTCTGAAACAGCTCGATTCTCATTGGCGCGAGCAATCCTTTCGCTGGCGGCCAATTTGACTGTGAAGGCCGCTGCGGCGACAAGAAACAAAGCCACGGCCGCAGAAACACCCTTGTTGCGCTTAATGAAGAGCATCCCCTGCCGCATCGCTCCCGCCTGCTCTGCACTGGTCGCGAACCCGTTCTGATACGCCTCTATGTCCTCCGCCAAGCCCTCCACGCTGGCGTAGCGCTTGTTGCGATCCGTGGCCATTGCCTTCATTGTCACCGCCTGCAATGCCTCCGGCACCTCCATCCCCATCGTCGCAGGCGTCCCGACATTCGCCTCTCCCTTTTTGCCGCGCTTGGTCACCATCGAACTAATGTTCCCGTTCTTCACCTTGGTGAGCACTTCATCCAAAGTCGTGCCATCAATTGGTGGACGCAGCGTCAATATCGCGTAGAGAATCCCGCCTAAGCTGTAGATGTCACTGCGCTGATCCAGCTCAGCCACCATCCCCATGGCCTGTTCAGGACTCATGTACTGCGGCGTGCCCATGACTTCGCCCTCCATGGTCATGCCATAATCACCAGTGTCGTTGACTCGTGAAACGCTCGAGCCCTGTTCTTCGCGTTCGCCCAGCACCTTCGCAAGCCCCCAGTCCATCACCAGCACCTCGCCGTATTCGCCCACCATGATGTTCTCGGGCTTGAGATCCCGGTGAAGAATGCCCTTGCTGTGCGCAAACATCATCGCGTCGCAAACCTTGCGGAAGATCGTGAGCAACGTTGCTCTTGGGTAGTCCTTGATCGCTGCACTGTCCCCATCACGGATCAGGTTCAGCACCGCTTGAAGCGTGCGACCTTTCACCAACTTCATTGAATAGAACGGTCGACCCTGTGCATCGATGCCAATGTTGTGGATTGGAACAATGTTTGGATGTGCGAGTTGGGCTAGCACCTCTGCTTCCTTTGAAAACCTGGGATCCTCACCACATTCACTCACGCTGCTTACCTTGACAGCTACGTTGCGTTTGAGCTGTGGGTCCTCGCCGAAATAGATCTGACCCATGCCGCCCCTGGCGATTTCACGCACGAGTGTATACTCGCACAGGGTCGATGCCTTATCTTTGGATTCTTGCTGGGCAGAAGAGACCCCTGTTGACGCACTCTTCTGAACATTGCCTCGTGTGGGCGTTCGCTGCGGAATGGTGACCTCCAAGCTAGCCTTGCTCTTGGTTACAGCACGCTCAGGAATGGTGATATCCAAGGAACTGGGAGTGGGGGATACAGCCCCCGGTTGCACCAGTTTGACCTCAATCACCAACGTGATTTCTCCCACCTGCACGCTCGCTGGATACTCCACCTGAACGCGCTCAGTGATCTGGTATCCATTGACCAGTGTACCAGCACCCAGATCTTCGACTTGTACACCCGCTTCACTGATCCATACCCACGCATGGCGTGGTGCGATGCCATCGCCTTGAACACTGAACACGTCACTGGCAGTCTCCGTACCAATCACAAACTGTGATTCGCCGGTATCGACGCTGCTGATGACGCCCGGTGGTCCGTGGAGGGTGATTGACCATGTCTGCATCGTTTGCGTTTAGCAAAGCCCACTCAATCATGCACCGCAAAATGCTTGTAAGCTTGGCTTTTATGATGGATCACCTGTCAGGGTTGATGGGCTGAGTCGGCTTCAGGAATAACCCTCGTAACCTACGAAACCGACCCGCAGATTGAGCCGCGAAGGTTTCGTAGTTTCTCCGCAGGGAGAACAGCCGATGCAAAACTGAGCTGAGGATACCCGCGTCAGGACTCGTTGATTGGAGTTAGATCGATGTTGGAAGGGAAGAAGGAACCAGTTCCCGACTTTCGGTTCAATTTCCACACATTAATCCGCTGTTTTTATCCCTTTTTCTATCTCAAATCTGAAAACAGGTTTCTTCTCTCCTTCTCGGGCATGGTCATCACTGCCGAGCGATCCGTTGCAGCATTGAGTCAAGGTGCCTGCCTTTGATTGTGTTCTTCACAGAGTAGCGCTCGATGCCGCCTTTTGCACCGATTTCTGTAACCTCCAACCCGAATTCGCGAACATACTCCTCTCGATTCGCTGCTAGACGACTCAGGTAGGTGCCTGTGGCTGCGTTCCAGCCTCCCAAGCGATTAATTGCGTCTCGGCGCGCGATGAAGTTTTCGCTGGTGAGCTTATCTTTTAGCTCTCTGCTTGTTCCCTCCCAAATATCTCTGTCGAGCAAGCCTGAGTTCATTGCCGCGATGATCAGTTCCGCCAACTGCGCCTCTGGGGACTGCTTTCTGAGTTGAGCCTCGATCCATGGATTGGTGTACGTCTGGACACCAGTGCGATCACTGTGAATTTCGGATGGTATAGTCCACTTCGCCAAATCTCCTGCCATGTAAGGAATCTCGTTTGCGATCTGCTCACGAAGACGATGTCGGTTCTCCTAAGTATCGGTCGGCATCGGTATGTCTGTTTTGTTGCAGAGAATTAGGTGGATCTTGTCGCTGATGTCATCGGTAATTGGGGGCAACATAGTTAGATTCTCTGGTGTGCTGTTGCAGCAAATGATCAAGCGCCCAAAAGGTGTGATCGTAATGGGTGTTTTGTGTTTTGGGTGGAAGGCGACACCCGCTCCGAATAGCTTGCTCTTGAGTTGAGCAGCTAGTTTACTTCGCGTTCGGATGTCTGTGGAGTGCTCCTGATCGTCAATCAGCCAGATCTCACCGTTGAGGAGCTCCCCGTTAAAATCGTATGAATCGGCTGTAAAAGCTTTAAATGCGTCGACAACTCGTCCCCCTAGAAGGGGCGCGATGATTTGAGATACAAACAGACTCTTGCCGCTATTTTTTTTTGGCTCGACCAAAGCCATTGCTTGGCCTGGACGCACACTTCGTTTTGATCCCGGGGAATTGGGGTTTAGCAATCCGCGGATAGTTTCGTATGCAACTTTAAGGTGTGCCAAAACTGTCACAAACTGATCTTCCTTTTCATCAACGATAAACAAACGCCTCATGATATCGCGAATCGTGGGCCATCCGCTTCCGAATGTTCCCACGTTTGGTGCTATTTCGACCGGCAACTCCGGTGCCTGCATGCAATACAGCATCAATCCGTTTTCATGATGTACCCCTTTTCGATAGCCCGGAAGCGATCCTGCGTAGTCAATAGCCTGACCGGTCTGGATTTCGTAAAGTTTTTTCTCGAGCTGTGCTTTTGACAGATCGTCAAAGGTTGACTCCTGTTTCAACGCGCGTTTAGCAGTAGCTTCGGTGGCAAACACAGCCTGACCACTGGGCGAAGACTGTAAATGCCTGTCGCAGAAGATATGGAGCGGGTAGAGGGAATCGAACCCTCCTTTCGATTCACCCATCTTGGAATTAGCTAGTTACTCTGTTGAGCAATCTCTTGGAACCTTGTGGACATGGCAGGCTGTTGAAGCTATTGTTGAAGCATGGCAAGCATACTTAAAAAGCCAGGCTCCCGCTCCCCCTACTGGTTTGCAGCCTTTCGCGGTGGGGATGGAAAGCGCAAACAGAAAAGCACCAAGACCACCGACAGGCGTCTTGCGCTGGACATGGCAGTCCAGTGGGAGAAGGCTGCCATGGCTGGGCGAGCAGGTACTATCACGGAGGCTCAAACCCGTAAGGTGCTCAATGAAATTCTGGAGGCTGCCACAGGCGAGCCAATGCATTTTGCCACGGTCAAAGACTTCTTTGCGGATTGGTTGAAGGACAAGGAGGGCGCTAAAAAAACACGGACCTCCCAGAAGTATGCGCCATTGAGCACTTCCTTTTTGTCTTCCCTCGGGAAGCGAGCACGTCTCAGCCTGGCTGCGATTGGCCCCACTGACCTCCGCCATTGGCGTTCCTCGCTTGAGAAAAAGGGATTGTCAGCCGCCACCGTCAACGGCTCGGTGCGGATCATCTCATCTGCTTTTGAGAGAGCTCGGCGGCTTGGGTACATTCAGTCCAATCCGTGCTTGGGCTTGGAGTCCTTGAAGGATGAGGAAAAAGGGGAAAAGGACTGCTTCACCAGTGAGCAGATCAAAGCCCTTCTATTGGCGGCCAAAGGCACCGACTGGGAAGGGGCGATTCTAGTGGGGATCAACACTGGGTTGCGACGGGGAGACCTCACAAACCTGACTTGGGGCTCCATTGATACGGGGAGCGATGAGACTTGGTTTCTCAGAGTCAAAACTTCAAAAACCGGGAAGATCATCGTTGTGCCTGTTCACCCCGACCTGCGTGAGTGGCTGGAAAAGAGAACCCGTGGTGTGGGTAAAGCTCCTGTATTTCCTGCTCTTGCCGGAAAAAGTGGAAGCGGGAAGAGCGGCATTTCGATGCAATTCAAGCGCCTGATGGAACGAGCTGGGGTGCAGGGGCGGGTTCTGCGTAATGGCAAGGGCAAGGGTAGGACGACCACCAGCTTAACCCTACACTCATTGCGGGATACCTTCATCTCAAGGCTCGCGAACGCAGGTGTGGCGGAAGACGTCCGTATGAAATTAGTTGCTCATCAAACCAAGGCCATCCACCGAGGTTACACTCACTTGGAGCTCGATACCTTCAAGTCGGCAGTGTTCTCGATACAGAGTGTGAAGTGATTTGCGAATGTGAGCCCCACTGAACTTCTGCGTAAGGTTGGGATTGCTAGAATTGATCCATTAAGGTATAAATAGGGGATAGAAATGGAATTTGAGTTCGATCCAGCCAAGAGCGAAGTTAACCGTATCAAGCATGGTATCGACTTCGTTAAGGCACAAGAACTCTGGAAAGACCTTTACGCCCTACAGATCGAAGCAAAGAGCGACACAGAACCCAGATTTGCCCTGATAGCTAGACTGGAGGGGAAGGTCTGGAGCGTGTTTTTTACAGAGAGAAGTTCAAAAATCCGGATTATTTCAGCCCGCAGAAGCAGAACCAACGAAGAGGATTTATACCATGAAGGCAGAGCAACTTGATGATATCTTTGACGCGGGTACGGATCTACTGCCGCACCTCGATCTTTCGACCTTGCGAAGGCCAAACCTTGAGCAGAAACGTGTGAACGTCGACCTCCCGATCTGGATGATTGAGAACTTGGACAGAGAGGCGGATAGAGTGGGCGTTACTCGTCAGTCCATTATTAAAGTATGGCTAGCTGAGCGGCTGAAAATGGAAAGGTCTGCTTAGAGTATCATTCAGAGGATAAAAACGTCTCGACTCCACGGCCTGTATGCGGTATACTTGATAGTAAGCTGGTGGTTTTGGTGACGATCTTTGTAAGAAACGCTTATGATTTCGCAGGGCAGCCAAAGCTGTACAGGCGGTGTACAAGTTGCAAGTATTTATAATTAAGCAACTTGGA
>JBILLC010000042.1:0-9212 GCA_044376275.1 Chthoniobacteraceae bacterium
CTGGATTCAGCGGTGCGCACCGGCATTAGCGAGTGGTCCGTGGCCGAGGTGATTGGCGTCCTCAATCGAGTGCTGATACTTTCCGCGAGTTTCAAAGGCATCATTCGTGAAAACATGACCCGCTCTCAAGCGTGGCGCTTTCTTGACGTCGGACAACGCGTTGAACGCGCACTCGGGCTTTGTCTTTTTCTGCAACGCGCGATCACCTCTCCCGATGCCGCGCACCCGAGCCTGCTGGAGTCGGTTTTGGAGGTCGCTGACAGCACCATCACTTATCGATCCCGGTACAATCTGCTACCGAATCTGATGGCGGTATACGACCTCGTTCTGCTCGACGACACCAATCCCCGCTCGCTCCTTTTCCAATTATTACAACTCCAGAAGCACATCGAACGCCTGCCTCGGAGCGGAATACGCACACTGCCGCAGTCTGATGAACGAGTGATTCTTGAGACTCTCACGCGCGTCCGCCTGCTTGACCCGCATGAACTCGGTGGCGCAACAGGTTCTCTCGCTGACAGCGAGACATTTCGAACCCTCGAATTTGTCGTTCGTGCACTGCCGAATTTTTCCGAGATCTTGTCGGCAAATTTCTTCAGCCACTCCAAAGTCTCATCCATCCGCATGTGATGCGCTACCAGATCACACATCGCACGATTTACGAGTACACGGAGCCAGTCACTGTCTCGCACAACGCCGCCCGTTTGAAGCCAGCGGCGGGCCCCAATCAACGTCTTTCGGAATTTAATCTTCAAATCTCGCCACCGCCTGACCGAATGAGCTGGCGGGACGATTATTTCGGCAATGCCCTCGCAATTTTCAGCATTCGTGAATTACACACTCGCGTCGAGGTGTGCGCCACAAGTCAGGTGGAAGTCCTCCAACACACACCGCCCGTCGCCTCACTTTCACCGCTGTGGACTGAGGTTGCCAACCGCTTCAAAGATCCCGTCTCCCCTCAAAATGCGGAGGTTTACGAGTACTGCATGGACTCGCCGATGGTACGCACAAACCGCGAGTTTTTCGAGTGGGCGAGCGTTTCCTTTCCAAAAACAGCCACATTACTCTCAGGCACCGCAGATTTGATGGCACGACTTTTCGCTGATTTTACATTCGACTCGGGGGCCACAGAAATCGCGACTCCAATCGAGGAGGTTTGGAAAAATCGGCGCGGTGTTTGTCAGGATTTTGCACATATCGCGATTGCTTGCCTGCGTTCACTCGGATTGCCCTCGAGATATGTAAGCGGCTATCTGCGCACCATTCCACCCCCCGGACAGGAGCGGCTGCAAGGGGCGGACGCTTCGCATGCGTGGATATCCACCTATTGTCCAGTGAACGGATGGACTGACTTCGACCCGACAAACAATTTGATGCCAAGCGATTCTCACGTTCGCGTGGCTGTAGGGCGGGACTACGCCGATGTCAGCCCGCTAATAGGCGTTCTAACTGGCGGAGGCTCGCATGCGGTGCGGGTGGAGGTTGACGTGGTGCCGCAGGGTTAAACCACTCAGCAAAGTAATCCAGCCTCTTCCGTCAAAGGTAGACCGGAGGATTTTTATCAAAGACAAACAAATCCGGCGTCGCCACCAAAACCGCATCATCATCCAGATGCGCTATTTTGATTTGTAGTTTTGCGATCGCTCCAACGTTCAGGAAACTTGATTGCGACTTCTAATTTTCACCAGATGCTGGCCGCCTGCGGATCATTACAAAAGAGTCAATCATCGATGCATGTTCACCGTGAACCTCAGAGAAGCGATTTGACGCGAAATTCAGAACATCGGTCTCCCACTCGGATAACCACCTTTCCGCCACGGTTCGCACCGATCAGCTGTGCCCCGAGTGGCGACTGCGGGGTGAGCACCAAAACTTTTCGCCCACCAAAATCAACCTCGGTGCCGCCTGCGCATGGCGCTAGAAAATACCAGTCACAGACGTTGTCTCCGGACTCCAATTCAACCAGCGCCCCGATATCGACTGAATCGTCACTATCGAATGCACGAGGCTCAAACATCACCAGTTGGAGAAACGTTTGTTGCGCCTCGGCAGCATGTCTCGTCTGACCTTCAGCCAAATACGAAGCTTCAAGCGCTCTGGTGTCATACTTGCTTTCCGCCTTGTTTTGCTCATCCGTGGCCTCGGCATGGGCACTCTGAGCAGATCTTTCGAACGCCAGAATTCGCTCCATAATCACCGAGCGCAATTGCCCGAGAAGAATCAGCTTGTTCATTCAAAAAAGGGACCTGAGTCGCATCGGCAACCTCATTACGCCATCCGCAACCGTTAAACAGTAGGCAGACTTCAAAAAGCACAAAGCGCCTGGACAGGAATCCAAGGCGCTCTGTGATGATCCAAATTCTGCCACCGACGCTCTGGGCAGATTCTAAAGCGACCGTGCGTTAGTAACGCCGATTCCCTCCATCGCGTCCACCGCCGCCACCGCCGCCACCGCCGAACCTGCGTCCACCTCCGCCTCCCTCCTCACGCGGACGCGCTTCGTTTACCGTGAGATTCCGGCCCCCGACACTCTTTCCGCTGAACTTTGAGATTGCGGCGGTGGCCTCCGCATCGGAGCCCATTGTCACGAATGCAAAGCCCCGAGAATTACCCGTCTCGCGGTCGATCATCAACGCCGCTTCGGTTACTGTTCCAGCCTCTGAAAAGAGACTCTTGAGCTCTGCTTCCGTGGTATTGAAAGAGAGATTTCCTACGTATAATTTACTGCCCATAACTGTTGTGTTTCTTTGCACTTCGAGACTTCTTGCCGTGGATTCCAGGAATCGGATTTGATTTGCCACAGGAAGAGTCATGGCCGGAGCCAATCCGCAAACACTACTAGCTATCGACCTACAGCCTAAAGAGATCAAACTTGCTGGATGACACCTAAGCAGAGCCCAGCAGCAACGCAACCCCAATCCGACGACGGACTCTAAGGAGTCGCCCAAATTCTCTCAATGCCGTCCACCATTGAAACCAGCTCCCTTCCGAAGACTTTCACACGTGAAAGCAGCCTTCCCTGAGGGTTGTTTCACCGGGTCGAGAGCTTCAGCAGCTTTGCGAAACGAACCGGCTTCACCCATTGCCTGTAAGGGCATCGCGGGGAGATGCACATCGATTAAGTGCGGCGCGCCGCAGCGCCTTTCAACAGTATACTGAGTCAAGCCAACCCTTTCACTTGCGGCGGCCAACGCTCTTCCATTGAGAAGAAGACGATTGGCATCCGAAAGTGAGTCTTGGTCCGCGAGGCACTGCAGCAACGCGAATACGCACGAGATCATCTGAATCAAACATGCTTTGATTCTTTGCGCAGATGGTTTTCTGACCATGCCTCCCGCCAATCCGGCAAAAATTCATCAGATCTCAGCAATCCCACATTGTAATTGGAGTCAACTGCATCCAGAAATTCACGCGTACCCCATGCGCCGCTGGTCAATGATTAGCACTCAAGTGCGATGAAAAACAAAGCGATCATTCTGTCTCTGCTATCGCTCATGATCGCCGCGCTCGGGTACCAGATCCTCCGTTCCCCTGCCATGACGGATGCACCTCGTCAGCCCGTCGCGGACAAATCAAATCACACAACCGATCTGAATCTCTCCTCTGACTTTTCAACACCCGCGGAGCAACAGATCGCCGCACAGCAAACGGAGATCGCCAGGTTAAAGAAGGAAAATAGCGAGATCCCCGAATTGCGGAATCAGGTGGCAAGACTCACCGCGAGGATTGAGGTGGGTCCGATCAAACCGCCGGCAAAGAGGGAAACTGAAGCGGAGGAGGATCCATTTGAAATCGCGGTTAAAGAGCTCGCATCGCGGGCGGCGGACCTTAACCGGCACATGCAAAGCCTGCCGCACTTGGAAATTCCCGAACTGCAAATGCTCGAAGAGGCGGACTGGCTGAGCGCCGCAAAAGGGGCAGATTTTGATTCACCGGAGGGTATTCGCAAGGCGCTCAGCAAAGTACGACAGAAGGCCAAGACACAGTTCGCCGAACTCGCAACCGCCGCCTTGAACGAATATTTCGCGGCGACAAAGGGAAACACCCCGACCGACCCCTCCCAACTACTCCCCTTTTTCAAAACGCCCATCGACGCTTCGTTGCTGGATCGATACAAACTAGTCCCATCAAGCAACGTTCCAAGCTTGATGGAGTTTGGATCCATGATTTTAAGCGAGAAAGCTCCCGTGGACAGACAGTACGACACCCATTTCTATATCGGCAAAAAAGGCGTCGCCTCTTTCGAGTTGGGGCCGAAAGGATCCCACGACCCAGACACCACTTGGGCGACTCGCTGAGCCATTCCCCGCAGTTCAAGGCAATTTACCTGGAGCCCACGGTCGCCTTGAGCTCATTGAGGAGGCTCGCCTTGAAACCCGACCACCGCTTCACCTCCCGTCCCGATCCATCCAGCAGCACAATGGTGGGAAACCCCTCCACCCTGAACTTCTGCTGCAGACCGGCGTTCTGTGTCTTTGTTTTTTGGCTCTGCGCCTTGTTTCGAGGAAAATCCAGCTTAACGAGCACGAGGCTTTTAGAGCTGAACGCCTTGAAGTCGGGTTTATCGAACACTTCCTTATCCAGCTTGATGCAGAAACCGCACCAATCCGAGCCCGTGAAATCAAGCAGCACGTGACGCCCTTGAGCCGCTGCAAGCGCCTTCGCCACTTCAAAATCCTCAAGCCATTCTCCGCCCAGCCCCGAAGAACTGGACAGGACAGGTGCCACATCTCGAGCCGTGTTTGCAGCCTGCACCAAACCCGAAACACCCTGTACCTCCTCGTTGACTCGTTTGCCGACCGCACCCAAGAGCTTTTCCACGGTACCCGCCTCCCCCGCGGCTTGAACACCACTCAACAAATTCCATGCAGCGCAAAAGCCCAAAAGAAACGGTGAACATTTCATAAAAAAAGACTTACTCAAGGCAGCGTCTGGATTCAAAGAGAATCAGCGCACATCCCCGCAACGTCCCGGGCCGCGACAGGCCAAGTTTACCCCCCCAGCCCGCCGCCCCCCTGCGCCACCACTCGGCCGGTACCCGCTCGAACGCTCTTTGAGAGCAGCCACCACATCCGCTCACAAGCAGCCTCGCCGAGTCGAATGAAGCCGCTTGCGGGCGCACCCAGAGGATCCGGGCCGTTGCGCACAACCTCCGAGGCAGCCCACAGAGACCACGATGCGCCCGATCAAGCCAACACGCATGCTCTTTCGCGGAAGGATCCCCTACCGGATTTCAATCTTGTGAGCCAGTCGCTTTGCCTTCGGGTTTTTGGGAAGGTGAATCGTCAGAATCCCCCCGGTGTATTCAGAGGAGATCTTATCCTTGTCCGCATCCTCCGGGATGGTGAAGGTGCGCTCGAACCTGCCAAATGCCCGTTCCATCCGATGGAACGTCATGCCTTCCTCGATTTTCTCAACCTTCCGCTCGCCTCGGATGGACAGGGTTCCATTTTCAACGCTCACCTCAATGTCCCGCTTGGAGATGTCGGGTAGCTCCGCTTTTAGAATAAACTCATTCTCATCCTCTCCGATATCCACCGACGGCGACCACTCCGCGAAGGTAACCTCCTCCGCTCCGCGAGACGGCCTCATCGAGAAGGCCCGCTGCATGCTCCGCAGCAAATCCTCCATTTCCTGAAGGCCATCAAATTTCGCAGACGGACGCAATGGCTCGATCTCCCCACTTTTCCTGAATGGATTCCACTTTGTTAACGTGCTCATAGAATAAAAATAATACAGCTCGGCATCAGGTTTGTTTTTGACTGGTTTTTGTGAGCGGCACCGCTGCCGCTCAGACTCGACTGGCACTCCCGCCGATTGGCTCTGCCAGCCACCTCTTTCTACGGCGAAGGAATTGGAAATGGGGGTGCTTAAATCACACGCAGTTGCGAATATTTGCCCTGAACTTTGCCGTCAACCTGATGCGGAATGATGCCTCAAGGAAGAGCGTACCCGGACCGCAACAGACAGCGGACAGGCGCAACCCGAGCGGCACGGCCTCAATCCGAGGCGAGCGCCCAAATTTTGTTGGAGATCCATGGGACCGCCTGCAGCGCTCATGAGCGTCGACTAAATCGATCGGCTCAATCCATCCGACCTCGAGCCACGCCCGTTTCATCAAACGCACCGGACCTGCGATCCGCAGCGCAGGAAATTTGCGCGGGCGTTTAAAGTGACGGCCTTGAATTGGTCTGCCGAGCAGCAGCGGACGAGGAGAGCTTTGGTTCGGTGGTGATGTCGATCCAACCTCGCGACGTCATTGTGTTCCAGATTGATGTTGAATGGAGTCCTTGGTCTCAGAGAAGGCTAGCCAAGCGAATTGTTGAAGAAGGCGCCCCTCCTCAGGGTTTAAATCCATGGGCACCCAAAGTCCTTCCGGACTGAGCCCCGTCAATGCGCTGTAAAGGCAGCAGCTGGTTAGATAAGCTCCCTTCGCGGTCGCGTGGATTCCATCCTTGTACAGTTCCTTGAGGCGATTTTCAGACGGGCTGTCGCCAAAGAACTTCATCCATGCATGCACGCTTGGCGCGACTGCGGCCTTCAACCGTGCTGCGAGCCAAATGTTAGAGGCGTGAAAAGCAGCGAGTCCGCTTGGGTAAGGAAGCGACTTTGATGCGGGGCTCTCGTATAATATGAGGCGTGCGCCTTGCTTGCGGACCAGGCTTGAGTAAGCGTCCCCGTACTCGGCGAGATCTTCGCGGGTCATCCTGTAAAAAGTTTCGACAACGACAGCATCCCAAGGTTCCGCCGCAATTTTACCGCGAGGAGTGTCGGGTTCGTCGCCTTGCATCCAGAAGGCACGCATTCCGGTGCCCATCCGAGCGTGATCGCCGGAAACAATCCGAGGCGAACCCTCGGGCGCTGAGGCGGCGATTTGTTCAACCAGAAGAGGCACGTTTCCGAGCAATGTGTGGCTGGAGCCGATAAAAAACACCTTGATTTCAGGCTTCTGCGCCGGGATGAGATTCCTTAAACGGAGGCGTAAATTGGCTTCGCGCCAAGGCTTCTGGGTGGGGTTCTGACCTGGCATTGAAAGAACTTTGAGCAACTCGATTTTTGCCTGCTCGAAGTTTAACTCATCATAAAAAGTCAACCCCACAAGAAGCTGAATTTCCGCGAGAAGAGCCTGCCGCCGCTCACCCGCGATGCGCGCCTCTTCAACCATAAAAAGCGCTTGGTTGAGGCGCTCCCGAGCTTGGGAAAAATTTCGCTCCAACCAAAGAGTCCTTGCAAGCTCGACTTGAAAGTCGACGCGCTCACCGACCGGGATACGCACACTCCCGACTAGAGCATCCAACGACCGCCTAGCCACAGAAAATTCACGCAGGGCAATCAACGCGGGAACAATCGCCTTGTGAGCGGCGATCTTTGCGTTCTCCGGGGCCAACGCCGTCTCGATCACTTCGGCACAGGCGTCCCTGACTTTGGTCCAAGCGGCGACACTTCCGTAGTTGGAGAAAATCTTGCCCACAAGCAGGCGTGCATTGATCTTACTTTCAATCGACGCATCCGCCGATCCCAACACCTTTTCAATGAGCGCATTTGCGGGATCATAGTTCATTTCCGCCACATGCGTTTCGGCGATCTTCACCTGCGCCCGCGCGATTTGCTCCCCGGAAATTCCATCGACATTGAGTGCCAATTCAAACTGGGCCCTCGCTTTTGGAAGTTCTTCCTCACCAGGAAATGCTGCACCCATTCGCAGAAGGGCCTCGAACTTCTGCTCACCCGACACCGGGGCCGCAATGATCTTTGAGAAAGCCTCGCGAGCTTCAACGTATCGACCTTCAGACAGGGCGGTGTCTCCCAACCCGAATCGAGCCGTCACATCAGGAGCAGCAGTGAGGCAAACAATGCCCAAGGCGGACAAAATACAAAAAAATGCCGGGGCACAAAAAAAACTGAGTAACCGGGAAGTCATGTCAGGGGGGGCGCGGCGGCGTGATCACGCTAAAAAAATTCCCCGCGCATGGCAACTCCTTGAGGCGCACACAGAGAAACTACCGGCCTTCCGGGGTCGACGGATATCCGTGAATGTCTGCCGCCAACTTAGCCCAGTCTACGGCTATTTGACTGGAACCATCACGGATGAGGTCAAGCCGTTCTGATTCGTAACCGCCGCCTCCAGCTTATAAGTTTTGCCAGCCGTCAGACCACGCGTAGAAATACTCATGACGTACTCCACGCGCTCACCAGGGTTGAGAGTCACAACGCTTGTCTCGTCGAGAAACTCGAGATCTTCGGAAGCCCGTCCCACAATCTTACCCTCGTCATCCCGCAGCACAGCGTCCACCCTTTGAGAAGAGGGAAACTCCATGATCTCGGCGCGTTTTCCAAGATTACTCGCCAGCAGCTTCACGTTCAACTTGCGGTCTCTCTCCAAAACCACTTGGGCGGGCTCAACCTCCACCTGAACATTCACCTTCACTTTCTTGCGGGGAGTTCCATCAGGATTTTTCGGCCCGATGTCAAATACACCGGACACAAAGCCAGTCGCTTTTTTCCCGACTTTCCCCGCAACACCGATCACCGAGGAAAAAGTCTTTTTAAAAAAATCAATCGGCTCCTTCCAGCTGGGCGGCGGACCGGGATCGTTGGGCGACTCTGCCGCAAGGGCGGGGAGCGCGAGCGCGACGAGCATTCCTACGGCAAAACGATTAGCAGACATAAGCGTGGTTAGACTAATACACACCGGCTGGGACTCAACCCTTTGAAATGTGAAAACTACGCGAGTGTTTCCGCCAGCTTCTTGCGGTCGGCTTTTCCATTGGCGTTCATCGGGAAACTATCCAAAAAGATGAACTTCCGAGGGATCATGTACGGGGGGACATGCTCCCCGAGCTTGGTTTTAAGCTTCGCCGCTTGCTCAAAATCACTTCCCTGCTTAGGCCCGCTCAACACGACGAAAGCGGCAACGCTATCCACCCGGTCGCCCCTCCTGACGGGCAGCACCACGGCGTCAGCAACCTCGTCCAAGGCGCGCAGGTTCGACTCCATATCCCCGAGTTCAATCCGATGACCGTGCAGCTTGATTTGATTGTCCATGCGCCCCTCGCAGAACACCAGCCCCCCCCGATCCCTCCCCCAGTCACCTGTACGGTAACAGCGCGTCTGCTCGAAGTCCGCGAACGCCTTCTGCGTCAGATCAGCGCGATTCAAATAGCCCGGGCTTCCGTTTGGCCCCGCGATCACGATCTCCCCGCGCTCGCCCT
>JBILLC010000044.1:0-9069 GCA_044376275.1 Chthoniobacteraceae bacterium
TGAGGCGCTGGCTGCCTGCGATCCCGCGCAACTCAACCAACTGCACATGGTGCAGTCCGTGTTATCGCTTCCAAGCCACATTGATCTTTTTGAAAAAGGCATCGCCAATCGTTTGGACTTCGCATTTTCCGGACCGCAAGGCACCCGTCTTGCTCGGCTCGTGCAGGAGCGCCGAATCGAAATCGGTGCCATCCACACCTACTTGGAGTTATTCGGCCGATATTTCGTCGACCTCACCCCGAATGTCTGTCTCATTGCGGCGCATTCAGCCGATGCGCGCGGCAACCTTTACACGGGCCCGAATACCGAGGACACACCCGCGATCGTCGAGGCCACTGCATTCCGAAGCGGAATTGTGATCGCACAAGTCAACGAACTTGCGGACGTTCTCCCCCGCGTTGACATCCCCGCTGACTGGGTCGACTTTTTCGTCGTGGCGCCGCATCCAAACCACATCGAACCGCTGTTCACCCGGGACCCTGCGCAGATCACCGAAGTGCAAATTCTCATGGCGATGATGGCCATTAAAGGGATCTATGCTGAATACGGCGTCAAACGTCTCAACCACGGAATCGGCTTCGACACAGCAGCCATCGAATTGCTGCTGCCCACCTTCGCTGTGGAACTCGGACTTAAAGGAAAAATCTGCACCCACTGGGCATTGAATCCACATCCCACACTGATTCCTGCAATTGAATCCGGATGCGTTGAATCCATCCACTGTTTCGGTTCGGAGGTCGGAATGGAGAAATACATCGAAGCGCGCTCTGATGTCTTCTTTACCGGCGCCGACGGTTCGATGCGCTCCAACCGCGCTTTCAGCCAGACTGCAGGACTTTATGCGTGCGACATGTTCATAGGCTCCACCCTGCAAATGGACCTTGCGGGAAACAGTTCGACGGCCACCAAAGGCCGGATCACCGGCTTTGGCGGTGCACCAAACATGGGCTCCGATCCACATGGTCGCCGTCACGCGTCTCCAGCGTGGATCAAGGCGGGGCGAGAGGCATACGGGCCAAACTCGATTCGTGGCCGCAAGCTCGTGGTACAAATGGTGGAGACTTTCCGCGAACACATGACACCGGTCTTTGTTGAAACGCTGGACGCTTGGAGTCTTCGAGAAACCATGGGGGTCGAATTGCCGCCCATCATGATTTATGGCGACGATGTCAGTCACATAGTCACCGAAGAAGGCATCGCAAACCTGCTGCTTTGCCGAAATGCGCAGGAGCGTGAACAAGCCATTCGCGGCGTCGCAGGGTTCACTCCTGTGGGCATGGCACGCGATCGGCAAACTGTTGAAAGCCTCCGTCAGCGCGGCATCATCCGGCGGCCTGAAGATCTCGGAATCGATCTCAGGCGGGCGAATCGCGATCTTCTAGCCGCCCGCTCCGTCAAGGATCTGGTGCGCTGCTCGGGAGGACTTTACTCACCACCCTCGCGCTTCCGAAACTGGTAACACCGCATGGAAACAATCGAACTCCAATTTCCCTCCGAACCGGCATCTGAAGCACAACGCGCCGCACTTTGCGGCGTCGTTGGATCCGGCAACCTGGAGATTCTCATACGACCTGGTACACCCCGTGAACGCTGCGTTCTACGCATCAAAACATCCGCCCGTGGATTCGCGAAAACGTGGGAGGCCGTTGTCTCTGACTTCACCCGCCGCCATGCCGCCGGGGGAACTCAAATCGATATCAACGATATGGGCGCGACGCCCGCGGTCGTGACTCTGCGTCTGGGGCAGGCGTTGCGTCAATTCATTGGGGACTCGCGATGAGCACTTCCATCCACGGCACAGCTAAACACACCGGCAGCTACTTCGAGGCAACAGCCAGACAACGCGTTTCAGGCCTTCTTGATCCCGAATCGTTCTGCGAACTCTTGCCGCCGGAACACTCACAGCCAAGCCCTCATCTCGACATATTCGACATCCCGGGCGCCTTCGACGACGGAGTGATCATCGGCGAAGGCCAAATTCATTCGCATCGGGTACATATCATCGCGCAGGAAGGACAGTTCATGGGCGGATCCGTGGGTGAAATCCACGGTGCAAAGATTGTCGGACTCTTAAAGCGCGCTGCACGCGACAAACCCGCTGCCGTTCTCTTTCTTGCTGACTCCGGCGGAGTGCGCCTCCACGAGGCGAACGCAGGGCTTATCGCGATTTCGGAAATCATGCGCTCGGTCCTAGATACGCGGTCGGCTGGTGTTCCTGTGTTCGCGCTCATTGGCGGAATATGCGGTGCGTTCGGCGGCATTGGGATCGTCTCGCGTCTTTGTTCGGCAATCCTTATGTCGGAGGAGGGCCGTCTCGGGTTGTCGGGGCCGGAGGTGATTGAAACCGTGGCGGGAGTGGAAGAGTTTGATTCAAAAGATCGCGCTTTGGTGTGGAGAGTAACAGGCGGCAAACACCGTTATCTAATGGGCGACTGCCAGCTGTTAGTGGAGGATCACGTCGCATCCTTCCGAGAGGGCGTGATTGGTTTGCTCGATGGGTGGGAGGAGCCCGTGCAGAATCTGGACCTCTACCGTGCCGAACAGCGGCGTCTTGAAAGGCGGCTTCAAAGGTTTGAGGGCATGCGCGACGGCAAGGAAATCTGGAAGGCGCTGGGCGTGCCAAAGCCTGAAGAGGTGTCAGTTCTTTCAGCCCTCGAGATGGTCACGCTTGCAAAAACACTTTCACGATGAAACTCCACACCGTTCTCGACCGACTATTTCCAAGAGGTCACAACGTGTCCGAGCACGATGGACGTATTTCGGGTTCGGGTGCCACAGCCACATCCACAGTGACTGTTTTAGGCACCACAAACTCAGCGGCCATTAGTCATCAAATTGCGCTTTCCCTCGCGGATTCAATTCTCAACACAATCGAGAAGCACCCGAGCCAAGCCATCGTGTTTCTAGTCGACACGCAGGGCCAGGCGCTCGCGCGTTCGGAGGAATTGCTGTGTTTAAACGCAACCCTCGCTCATCTTGCGGGCTGCGTGAATCTCGCCAGAAAACTTGGGCACCCGACCGTCAGTATCGTCACCACGGAGGCAGTTAGCGGCGGCTTTCTCTCTTTTGGACTGATGGCCGACAAAGTGTACGCGCTTTCACACGCGCAACTTCGAGTGATGGATTTAAAAGCGATGGCGCGTATCACAAAGCTTCCGTATGAAACCCTCGTGGACCTCGCAAAAGACCGACCGGTATTTGCGCCCGGCGCAGGAAACTACGAGAAAATGGGCGCCGTTGATTCACTCTGGGATGAACCCACATCAACACTGCTGGATTCCGCTTTGGACGAAATCAAGCATGATGGAAACGCGTCCGATCAACGCATGACGGTTGGCTTTCAGCGCGGCGGACGAACACTCGCCCATACGATCGCTGCAGCTGTGCTCGCTTCATAGGCAAACTCCATGCGCCGCCACGATCTCGCAACCTTCCAGCCCAATGCCCAAGTTCAAGTTCACTGCCTTGAAAAAGCGCAGGAAACCCAGGCAATCGTTCACGAATGGATCAACGCAGGACTTCCACTCGTGGTCACTCGACAATCAAAGAGTGTCGAAACAATAGCCACAGGGCTGACTCTGCCTCCGAGCCGCGGGAGCAGGCGGATCGGATGCCATCTGCATGTCGCCGATATTCTGCAAATTCGCCCGCCAGCCCTGCTCGTTGACTGTACTGCAAACATCCCAGAACTCCTTGCCCAGCGTTTACGAGCTCTTTCGGACAGTCTCAAGGCAATGGATGTTGATGCACGCGTCTACGGCTCCCTTTCATGGCAAGCCGTCAGCGGACTCAGCTATGTGCACTCCGGGTCTGACATTGATCTAGTCTGCGAGGTCAGCGCGCCTGATCAGCTTCCCAAGTTGATTCAACTTCTCAAAACAGAAGCTCAAAAACTGGATCGCCGCTTGGATGGCGAGATTCGATTCCCTGACGGTTCCGCTGTCGCATGGTTGGAGCTGGCGAATGTCAGCGGCGATCCCGCCGCTGAATTGCTCATCAAGTCCAACGCAGATATTCGCATGGCACGGGTCAGCGAAATTGAGAGTTTTTTCAGAGAAAAGCCCGATGCATGCTAGCGCGCCTCCAACCCTCAAAGCAAAGCCGACACGCGATCGGAGCCTTGAATTTTCGGCACTTGATCGTGCGATTGGGAGCCTTGTGATCGAGGCATTGACTCGCGAAATAATGCTCGCGCCCAAACCAGGGCTTGTCAGTCCCTCGGATTCCGGAAGCCATCATGATATGGATTTACCAACCTTCCAAAGGAGTCTCATCGCCCTCAAAGACTATTTCCCAACAATTGCAGCACTTGGGATGGCGGGCGCGGACTTCCCGAAATTACGTGAGTGCGGGCTGGCGGCGGAGACGCAGATGCTCGCGGCCACAGGCGGTATCAACACGCATCTGGGCGCTATTTTCAGCATGGGTTTGCTCGCCGCAGCAGCGGGTAGCGTCGCTTCAAAACGCGAAGACTTTTCCGCTAAGAACATCTGCGCATGGGTCGCACGAGAGTACGGACCTTCAATTCTCAGGCATGCGTGTGTGACAACGCCATCACACGATTCGGAAGCTCGGCATGGCAGCAAACTTTGGGGAGCGAGAGCCGAGGCTTACGCAGGTTTTCCAACCGCCTTGCAAATCGGCCTTCCTGCCTATCAATTCGCCATGCGTAAAACAGGCTGTCCCGATCTTGCAGCTGTCCATTGCCTTTTTACGCTAATTTCGGAGGTAGACGACACCAACCTGCTGAGGCGAGGCGGCTATGACGGAGTGAACTTCGCAAAAGAGAGAGGGCAGTCTTTTTTGCTACGAGGCGGGGTTTTAGCTGTAGATTGGCGCGCTTCCGCGGATGCAATCCACGCAGAATTTGTGAGCCGGAATCTGAGTCCTGGGGGCAGCGCAGATCTTTTGGCTGTGACTTTGTTTCTAGATAGTCTTCAAAAGTTATCCGATGCGACTCGCACTTTTGTTTAGCGGCCAGGGCGACCAGCAGCCCGCACATTTCGACTGGCTGCGAAAAGAAGCCTCTCCTGAAACGCGCGAAGCCCTTTCGATTGCAATTCCCAAGGAGTGGTCTGGAACGACACTCACATCGTCTAATCTACAAGTGAACTCTGTAGCACAGCCATTTTTATTCGGATTGCAAATGACTCTTTGGAGCGGGCTTTGCAAGTCGCTTCCACCGCCAGTGTGCGTTGCCGGGTATTCGGTTGGAGAAATGGCTGCCTGTTGCGCTGCCGGATGTTTTTCAACCCAGCATGGAATTGGACTTGCGGCTCAGAGGGCTGCACTCATGGACGGATGCATTGCGTTGCCCTCGGCCCTTCTTGCGGTGCGTGGAATCACCGAGGCGGTCTGCGGGGAGATTGAAATCCGGTGTGGTGTAGAGATCGCAATTCGCAATTCAGCGGAACATTTTGTGTTTGGTGGCGAGATTTTGAAACTGCGAGAAGCTGCACGGGAAGCGGAGTCAATGGGTGCCACGAGGGTCAAAATGTTAGACGTGACGACGCCTTCACATACTTCGGTGTTGAAGGCCGCATCGGCCCGGATGGCAGAACTTCTACGGGCTTATGGAAGTGAAATGCTTAGGACTCCTGTGATCAGCGCGATCGAGGGGCGCACTTCAAGGACCGCGGCCGAGGCTGCTAAGCAGCTTTGTTTGCAAATCAGCACTCGCATGGACTGGGAGGCCTGCCTCGGGGCCGTGCAAGAAATGCGGCCCGACGCAGTGCTGGAAATCGGCACCGGCCGGGCTTTGACCCGGATGTGGGACGAACGACGAACTGGAATTCCCGCGAGAGCCTCGGACGACTTCCGCAGCACCGCGGGAATTTGCGAATGGCTTCGGCGGTAGAGATAAGGTTTTATAATTCCAAAGCGTAAAAAGCAGTTGGTCTGGAGAAACAACGTTTAGGCCAAGTTTGATAGATTGAGGATCAAATAATCGATCAACGAGGTCTGCTGGCTTAACTGGAAGCTCTCCATTAAGGAAAATCACGTTGCGCGGAAATCTGAACGACTAGATAGGGCGCTGTAAGAGTTTATGAGAAATCCAAAAAGAGGAGGCTATGGCGATGGCAGTTCTTCAGCGGTACCGTCCGACGTGCGCTTCAAAAGACTCACATCACTCACATCACTCAAATGCGACTCACTGTAAAAATCACAGGCGTAACTTGGCGTTAGAAAAACGCGGACTTCGCCCTGTTTATTCTTTCTGTCCAGCCACCTTCGGACCCGCGGTTTAAAGTGATCGGCTTTCTTATCACAAAGCCGTGATCTCTGTAACCGCTCTCCCAAAATTACTTCCACTCCAAACTAGGGGCACGAACTCCGATCCAATCAGCCCCGCCTTTTGCTCTCTTAACCAGCAATTTTTCGGGCGAAGCGTTGAATACGAAAGAAACCGGAGCATCACCGCCCCAGCTGACTTCGTAACGTCGAGGGGTGGCAGTTGCGGCGACCAAGCGCCAGTTGCCGCGCTTCCAGTGAGCCCTCGCCGCACCCCATCTGTGAATTGCAGTGCCATCCGCGTCAATTTTCCAATCTTCGGGGCCGTTCCCGGCATCTTTAAAACTCCAAGACCCGATAATCGGCTCACTCGATTGATCAACCTGATCTGCGGGCCCATTGGCAAAAGACTGAACCCGCGTCCCCTTGAAACCCTTCTGAGATTCGATGATGAGCGTTTCTGGATTTTTGGTGAGCAAAGCATTTTCCGGAGTCGGGCTTTTCTCCCAGACCACCGAGTACCGCCTGTTTGTTTGAGGTGGCGCAATCAACCTCCAGCTTCCTTTTTTCCGGGGAGCTTCGCCGTTGTTTTGAAAAAGCTTGATGCTTCCGTCGGACTGAAACTCCCAGAAATAATTCCCACCAACTTTCCATTTTCCAACCACAGGATCAGCTTCTGGTTTTGCCACGCTGTTATCCTGAGCAAACGCGCCGATTATCCCCACGCAAAACGCCAGAAAACACATCGAACCTCTCATTTTCGTAATGTAATCAACCGTTCATTCAACTCAAGCAAAGTGTCCGCAATACCCCGCCTGAAGCACAGCGACGGAATTTGCCACACAACATTGCATCGGAAACGCATATCCAAATCGACACATTGACGACAGAACCGGGTGGCGGCAGAGCCATCGACCAATTTAGAAACCTTGAGCCGTTGGTGATTCGATTCATTCCGCGCAACCGCGGGCCGGTATGTGAGCCGATGGCGTTACTCGGGAAGATCTCTTCCGTGTGTCTCGGGGAGCAGTGGCAAAAAGAGCAGCCCGAGCAGAAATAGGCTGCCCAAACAAGTAACCGCCAGACGCAGGTCCAGCGTGGATTTAAGCCATGCCGAGAGCCAGATCAGTACCGGTGCGGCAAGAATTCGCCCTGTGTTGAAGCAAAATCCTGCACCCGTTGAGCGTAGATGCGTGGGGAAAAGCGCTGGGAAATAAATGGCGTATCCTGCATGAATGCTTTGAGCGAAAAAGCCGAAGATCGGAAGCAAAAACAGCAGCAGCGTGTAGCTGCCAGCCACACTTGGCAGCCAGCAGACAATCGGAGTCATCACCAGCGCCGCGAGGTGCATCACCACAAAAGTCTTTCGACAACCCCAACGCGCTGCCAGCGGTCCGAAAGCCACCATGCCCGCACCCGCACCCGCGGTTTGAATGAAACCAAATGCGATTTTCGATTTGCTTGCCCAATCCGGATCGTTCGCACGCTTGAGCAGATCAGCCGCGAGATCTTGCCCGGACACCACCACACCCCAGAACGTCGATAAACCCACCATGGCTAGCAGCGCACCGAAAACGGCACGGGCACGCCAACGTGTATCACCAAGCAATTCACCAAAGCTGCCCATGCGTTTTTCTTTGGATGCACGCGCCGCCTTCCATGCTTCCGGTTCTCTGATGCTCAGCCGCACCCAGAGCACCAGCAGCGCTGGAGCCACCCCAAGCAGGTAGGCGCTCCGCCATTCGTTTCCCACAGAAAGCCCCACGGCAGCCGCCAGCCAACCTCCGAACACGCTCGTCGCGTGAAAAATTCCGCCCGCCCGTTCGCGCGCCTCTTTGGGAAACACCTCCGCCACCAAAGCAGCTCCGACGGCCCATTCACCGCCAACACCCATCGCAACCAGAAACCTGAGCGCACCCACCTGCCAGATCTCGGTCGCAAAACTCGTGAGTCCCGAGAATACCGAGTAAAACAAAATCGTGATTGCCATCACGGGATTGCGCCCCCAACGGTCTGCAAGCGAACTAAAAATCAGACCGCCAAAGGTTCCGCCAATCAGAAAAGTGCCAAGGAAGCGCTCGCCCCAGAGCTTCACCAGCGGATCGTCCGCCTTCACATGCAACAGCGCAGGCAACATATCGGCCCGCGTGATGTTGTAAATCTGTCCTTCAAAGGCATCAAACACCCAGCCGAGTGATGCCACGATAAGCACGAGCCACTGGTAGCGTGTCACCGAGGAATACCAATGCGTTGCAGGTGCGGACATGTGTTTGGCGGGTGCGTTGATCAGAAATTTAAGATGCTTCCAACGGGAAGCGGCCTTCCTTGGCGGATGGATTCCTCCGCGACCAGACACAGCCCCGCACTCCAGAGTCCATCAATTCCCGTGGCCACAGGCTTTTTGCCGGTACGCACCATTTCGATGCATTGCGCAATCTCCTCCCGAAGCTCAAAGACTTCGCCGCTCTGTTTAGTCAGCATTACGTTGTCGAGTTTCTCTCCATCGAAAACTTTTAGGAAAGCCGTTGGCTCAAGGGTACGGTCAAGCGCGCCGCTCCAACCCGCCCAAAGCGCCCCCTTCGTCCCGCTGACTTTCACCGTTTGATGATGCTCGAAGGCAGCCAGGGTTTGAGACACAACGGCGTAGCTGCCATCCGCGCATTTAAACATCGCGCTGAAATTGTCATGCAACGCCGGGCGCTCCGGATCACGCGAATTTCCATATGCAACGAGCTCCACCGGCTCGCCGCTTTCCTCAAGGTACCAGCGGGCCAGATCAAAGAAATGAATCGGCTCCTCGAGCACCCAACTGCCGACCCGGTTCTGATCATAACGCCA
>JBILLC010000045.1:0-9040 GCA_044376275.1 Chthoniobacteraceae bacterium
TCTCGAGAAGCTCGAGGAAACGTTCGCCTTCCTCTTTTTTGAGTTCTCCAAGAACGTTGTTCTGAAGCTCTTGGGCAATAAATTGTGCTTGGGTGAACAGGCTGGTTCCCTTCGGAAGAAGTCTTACCCTTTTGGCCCGCCCATCGGTCTCGTGGCGCGTTCTGCTGAGTAACGCGCTTGTTTCCATGCGGCGCAGGGTGGAGGTAATGGTCGCAGCGTCGCTTGTCATGCGTTCGGTGATTTCCTTCTGAGTGAGACCCTCGGGTGGACTCTCGCTCAGCCACCTCAAGATCGAGTATTGATCCGGGGTGATCCCCAGCGGCGAGATCCGCTGCCGGAAAGCCTGGTTGAGTGAATACCAAGCGCGTCGCAGCAATGGCGGGAGACGGCGCATTCGAAGTTCTATTTCGGGACTGGAATGTCGTGGTATTCCAGCGCCCACTCGCGCATGAATCGGATCCGCGTGGGACGAATCCGGTAGATGATCAGCGAAGGATTGTCTGGCTGTCCCAGATAACGGCGCAACAGCGGATTGTCGCGCCAGATGATTTCCAGCAGCTCGGGGTCGGCGAGAATTTCCGCCGAGCCGGTGATCCGAACTTGATCGTGGGCCTCGTCCAAATAGCAGAGCTCCACCTTGGGGTTCACCGCGATCTGGTTGGTTTTGCCGTACGCCCGCAGATTAGCCACAAAAACCGTGAACCCCTCCGTGCGGACCGGCGAAACGGGCCTCAGATGCGGTTGGTCGCCGTCCACAGTGGCTAGCATCGGGAACTTCGCGCGCTGGATCACCTCCAAGGCGAGGTGAGGGACTTTCTCGGGGTCGATTGGCGCCGGCGTTGGAGGTTTTGAGGATCCCATTTCGGTCAGTTGGTTTTGAGAACTTCGATGAACGCCTCTTGCGGGATGTTGACGCGCCCGATGGCTTTCATCCGCTTTTTGCCCTCTTTCTGTTTTTCAAGCAACTTGCGTTTGCGCGTGATGTCACCGCCGTAGCACTTTGCGGTCACGTTTTTGCGCTGCGCCGAAACGCTTTCACGGGCGACGATTTTTCCGCCGATGGCTGCCTGAATCGGCACGGTGAAAAGCTGCGAGGGGATCACTTCCTTGAGCTTTGCCGCTAGAAGGCGCCCGCGCGACTCTGCCTTGTCCCGGTGTACAATGCTTGAAAATGCGTCCACAGGTTCGCCGTTCACCAGAATGTCGAGTTTCACCAACTTCGCTGCGCGCGGTTCGGCATGTTCATAATCCATCGATCCATAACCGCGGGTGATGGATTTGATCTTGTCCACGAAATCCACAAGGATTTCGTTGAGCGGAATGAGAATCGTGAGCATCACGCGGCGCGTGTCCAAGGACTCTGTGTGTTTGAGCTCCCCGCGTTTCTCAAGGATAAGCTGCATCAGTGCGGAAATGCTCTCATTGGGAATCATCAAAAAGCAGGTGACCATCGGCTCGCGAATCTCAGCGATCACGCTTGCATCGGGTAGATGCTCCGGGTTGTCGACCAACAGCATTTCCCCGTTGGTTTTGAACACTTGATAAATCACCGACGGATACGTGGCGATGATATCCATGTTGAACTCGCGGCGCAGGCGCTCCTGGATGATTTCCATGTGAAGCAACCCGAGGAAACCGCAGCGGAATCCGAACCCAAGCGCGACCGAACTTTCAGCCTGATACACAAACGCGGCATCGTTGAGTTGTAGTTTGCCCATCGCTGTTTTCAGATGCTCGAAGTCCGCGGTGTTGATCGGGTAAATTCCGCTGAACACCATTGGTTGCACCTCCTGAAAACCCGGGAGCGGCGCCTCGGCTGGAAACTTAGCATTTGTGAGCGTGTCGCCGACCTTCACCTCGGTGCTGGTTTTAATATTGGCAATCACATAGCCAACGTCGCCCGCCTCGAGCGCCGGTTTGACGACGAACTTGGGCTGTGTCGGGCGGAAGATGCCCACCTCTTTGACTTCGTAAGGGCGGTTGGTCGCCATCAACTTGATCGTGTCACCCGCTTTGACGACTCCGTCAACCACGCGGACGTAGACAACGACTCCGCGGTAGGTGTCAAAGGCCGAGTCGAACACCAAAGCCCTCATTTTGGAGTCGTTGGTCCCCGAGGGGGCCGGGATGCGCTCGACCACCGCCTCAAGGATATCCTCGATGCCGATCCCTGCCTTTGCGCTGGCAAGCACGGCTTCCTCGGCCGGGATGGCGATGATCTCCTCGAGTTGCCTGCGCACGGTCGGCAGGTCCGAGTTTGGGAGGTCGATCTTGTTGATGACCGGGATGATCGTCAGCCCCTGTTTGATGGCCAGATTTACGTTTGCAACAGTCTGTGCTTCAACTCCCTGAGCCGCATCAACCACCAGAATTGCGCCTTCGCATGCGGCCAGCGACCGTGACACCTCGTAAGCGAAGTCCACATGGCCCGGGGTGTCCATCAGGTTTAATTTGTACTCCTCCCCGTCCTTCGCCTTGTAGGTCATCGCGACTGGGTGCGATTTGATCGTGATGCCCCGTTCACGCTCCAAGTCCATCGCGTCCAGAAGCTGCTCTTGGGATTCGCGCTTTTGAATGGTGCCTGTGAACTCGAGAAGTCGGTCGGAAAGGGTCGTTTTCCCGTGGTCGATGTGCGCGATGATGCAGAAGTTTCGTGTGCGATGGTGGGACATAGGGAAAAATGAGGGGCGCAGCTCAAAGCAAAACGCCGGCTCAGCGTACAATATGAGACTAGTCGAAGCGGGGGTCAATCGATGAGGTGATGCGGAGCGGCGGAAATTGCCCAGCAGTGGACGCTTCGGGAATTTCAGGTTAAGACTGATTGAATGAACAATGCAGCGCTGACTTCCACCGAGGCTATCGGGGAACTCGTGGACAAGGTACTCGGCGGTGCGCGGATCTCACAGGCGGAAGCCCGCGAGCTTTATGCATTGCCACTGAATGAATTGGGAGCGCTTGCGGATCATCGGCGCAATTTGGCGAAGCGCGCGGCCTACGGCGGGCGTGGCGAACATGTGGTCACCTACATTGTGGATCGCAATGTCAACTACACGAATGTCTGCAATGTTTACTGCAAGTTTTGCGCCTTTTACCGCACGGAGAAAGATGCCGATCATTATGTGCTCAGCTTGGAGCAGTTGGAGGAAAAACTTGCCGAGTTGAGTGCCATCGGCGGGGTTCAGGTGCTGCTTCAGGGGGGGCACCACCCAAAACTTGGGATCGATCACTATCTCAAAATGCTCTCCTTCATCCGGGAACGCTTCCCGAAGATCAACATCCACGGGTTTTCGCCCCCGGAATTCCATCATTTTTCCAAAGTGTTTGGAATGCCCGTCGTCGAAGTGCTCAGGGAGTTCAAGCAAGCGGGGCTGGGCTCGGTGCCCGGGGGGGGAGGGGAAATCCTAGTGGACCGAGTAAGGAATCGGATCGCCCCCCTTAAGGCGAACAGCGACGAGTGGCTGGGAGTCATGGAGGCGGCGCACGGGTTGGGGCTGCGATCCAGCGCCACCATGATGTTTGGGCACGTGGAAACCCTCGAGGACCGGTTGGAACATTTGCAACGATTGCGTGACCTTCAGGACAGGACAGGTGGATTCACGGCGTTCATTTGCTGGACATTTCAGCCCGAAAACACGGTGCTAAAGGCCGAGCCCGTTGGGTCGGCGGAGTATCTTCGGATGCAGGCCCTGTCGCGTATCTTTCTGGATAACATCGAGAACCTGCAGAGCAGCTGGGTGACCCAAGGGCCGAAGATTGGGCAGCTGGCTTTACGATTCGGGGCTAATGACTTCGGATCGGTGATGATGGAGGAAAACGTCGTCTCAAAGGCGGGCACAAGTTACCGTTTGCAGGTGCAGGAAATTGAGCGTCTCATCCATGAGGCGGGTTACGAAGCCCGCCAGCGCACCACCCATTACGAGTTCGTGGACCGCGTGGCCTGATGCGTGGCCTGATGTCCGGGCGGGAGGCTGGGAGGCAATTTGAGGGGCGAGATTCCACGGGGGGCGGTGGATTGCGGAGGGTGTGATGGCGGCAAATGGCAACTTGACTGCCCTAGGCTCAATCCCTTGCATAGAGGGCTGCCGCCGCCCGAGGGCGGTTTCTCACCCTTGATTATGAAAATCCGTTCCACCGCACTGTTGCTTTGTGCTGCTCTTTTTTGCTCGGGGCTCCTGAATTCAACTCAGTCAACTGCTCAGGTGCCTCCTCGGCCGGATGCTCAGGGAAAGAACCCGACTGTTGTAGCGATCGAGGTCCAGTACGCCGGCCCAATGTCCGTTTCCAAGGACCGTCTGCTGGCCCATATGCGGACCCGGGTTGGACAACCCTTTTCCGAGCAAGTGGTCGAGGAGGACATCCGCAACCTGTATGCGACGGGCAATGTTGTAAACGTCCGGATTTACGGGGATGTGGTGGAGAAAGGGGTGAAGGTGATCGTTGTGCTGCAGGCGAAAGCTGTCGTGAGCTCGCTCGAGGTGGTTGGTTCGAAGGAATTTAAAGCAAGCCGTTTGCTTGACAAGGTGCAGACCAAGGTGGGGGATGTTGCCAGTGAGGCCTCGCTGGAGGCAGACCGACAGAAGATTCTCGAGTACTACCGCAGCAAGGGGTTCACCGATGTGGGTGTGACTTACAAATTGGTCACGAACGATCAACTGGGTACCGCGCGCGTGACTTTCGAGGTGAACGAAGGCCAGAAATCGGCCATCAAGGTGGTGCGTTTCGTTGGGAACACCCAGATCAAGTCTTCTGAACTGCAGAAAGTCATTAAGACTAAAAAATACATACCCGTCTGGAGTGCTGTCATGAAGACGGGCCGAGTGGCTGAAGATCAGCTTAACGATGATGTCGTGGCAATCCGCGAGTACTATCAGGGAAAGGGCTTTTCTGATGTTAAGATCGCCAAGCCGACCGTCACTTCAAACGGCAGTAAGGTCGAGGTGGTGTTTCAAATCACGGAAGGGTCTCCTTACAAGGTCGGGAAAATCACTTTCCGCGGTGCTCAGCTCTTTGGCGAAGGCGAGCTGACCAAAGTGACTAAACTGCGGTCCGGTGCCGTGTACTCCCCGGCGGCGGTTCAGGCTGACATCAAGGCGTTGCAGGATCTCTACGGCGCCCGTGGGTATGTGGATTTTCAGGCAGGAGCTCGAACATCCGCGGGAGGGGATCACATCACGGATCTGAACTTTCTGGTGGAGGAGGGCGCACAGTCTTACGTGGGGCGTGTGAACATCACGGGCAATGTCCGTACCAAGGACAAAGTGATCCGCAGGGAGTTGGCTCTGGCACCAGGGGATCTGTTCAACACGGTTCGAATGGACGCGAGCAAGCAGATTTTAAACAACCTGAACTACTTCAATAAGGTCGACTTGTATCCCTCGGAGACAGGGATTGCATCTGAAAGGGACCTGAACGTGGTGCTAGAGGAGAAGCGCACCGGACAGCTCAACTTCGGCGCGGGTTTTTCGTCCATCGACAGCATCCTCGGGTTTGTGGAGCTCTCTCAGTCGAACTTTGATATCGCAAACTGGCCGAATTTCACAGGGGGCGGGCAGAAGTTCCGCAGTCGGATCCAGTACGGCGCGCTTCGTAAGGACGTGGTGTTATCGCTGACGGAGCCGTATTTCTTGGATAGAAGGCTCTCGCTCAGCGGCGATGCCTTTTACCGGAACGCATCTTTCCTCTCGAATTACTATTCCGAGTCACGGGCTGGATTTGATCTGGGGCTGCGCAAGCCGCTCACCAATTTTGCTTTCATGCGGTTCGGATACCGGGTGGAACGGGTGAGTCTTGGGAATGTGGACCCCAACGCACCACAGGACGCGGTTGACCTCATGGACGCCGGGGCGCTGATGAAGAGTCAGTTGACGGCCGGATTCACTTATGATTCCCGCGACTCGCTTTTCCTTTCCCGCAAAGGTGAGCGGGTGGAGTTTTCCTCCTTCCTCGCGGGAGGTCCGCTTGGCGGTGATGTACAGATTGGCGGTGCATCGCTGGAGGCCTCGAAGTATTTGCATCTGGCTTGGGACACTATTTTGACCTTTAACGCGGAGGCCGGCGTGGTGGATACCTGGGGCTCGGGAACACGGGGTAACTTGGGTGTGCCTCTTTATGACCGATTGTTCCTCGGTGGGGTGAATAATCTGAGGGGATTCAGATACCGTTTTGTCGGGGGCAACGGACGCGTGAGGACGAGGATCGGTGAGACCAACACCCGCGGAGGAGCCCCTGCGGTTGGCGAACCTATCGGTGGCCGCTCCCTTGGACGGTTCACAATCGAATACACTGCGCCTGTCATTGACAAGGTGCGCGCCGCGATGTTCTACGACGCGGGTTTCGTGAACGAGGATGCCTTCGATTTTGGAACCTCAGGCTACAACTCCGATGTGGGTCTCGGGCTGCGATTGGAACTGCCGATCGGCCCGGTGCGGGTGGATTATGCGATTCCGACCAAGACCGAGGTTGGAGCCTCCAAGAGTGGACGGTTTAATTTCAACATGGGTTATCAATTTTAGTGGAACTTGGCTCAGGCTTTGCTTTCATAGGGAGCGAGCTTCAGGCCAGACCTAAGCCCTAAAAAACAACCCTCAGACCAAAGTATTCTTATCAGATGAAAATCAATAAATTCGCTCTAGCCCTCGTGATCGGCCTCGGCGGTTATTTCAGCCCTGTTTCGGCTCAGGCAGAAATGAAAGTCGGTACGATCGACATGAAGGCCGTCTTCGACCAGTACTTCAAGACGAAGGAAGCCGAAGGCAAAATCAATGAAGCTCGCACCCAGGCTAAGAAGGAGCTCGATGACCGCCTCGACACCTTCAACAAGGCTCAGGAAGAGGCTCGCAAGCTGAATGATGAAGCCAACAAGCCCGAGCTCGCCGAGAAAGCCAAAACTGAAAAGTCCAAGGCTCTGAACGAAAAGCTTCAGGAATTGGGCGCAATGCAGCGGGAGATTCAGGAGTTTCAGCAGACCCGCGAGCGTCAGCTCTCCGAACAATCAGTCCGCTCCCGGAACGGGTTGGTTGAGGAAATCAACAAGGTGATCTCCGAGAAAGTAAAGGCTGGGAATTACGATTTGGTACTCGATAAATCAGGCCAGAGTCTCAACGCGGTGAACGTGTTGATTTTCTCCCGGGATTCTTTCGACCTCACCAATGACGTGGTCACCGAGCTCAACAAGGCTGCGAAGAAGGACAAAGACAAGGAAAAGAAGTAGTCCCTCCGAATGGCAGGTGATTCTTCAATAGATCTGCATGAACTGGCCGCCCTAGTGGGCGGCCAGTTGTCTTTTTGCCCCCAGCAAATCCGGATCACCGGCGTTGCCTCCGTTGAGGATGCCGGTCCCGATCAGGTCACCTTTCTGGGCAACCCCAAGTACGCCCCCTTGCTTCAGGATTCGAAAGCTGGAGCCGTATTTGTTCCACTCGATTTCAGCCAGAAGGTGCCGCCCGTTTTAATTCGGGTCGAAAACCCCTCCGTGGCTTTTGCGAAAGCGGTCGAGCTCTTCGCACCCAAATCCGCCAGTTTTCCCGCGGGGATTCATGCCACTGCGGTCATCGCCGGGGACGTTGAGTTGGGCGAGGGGGTGTCTATTCAGCCGCATGCGGTGCTTGAGCCTGGGGCAAAAGTCGGGGCGCACACCGTCATTGGGGCTCACGTTTACGTGGGGCATGGGGCGACGATAGGATCTGGATGCGTTATTCGTCCCGGAGTGACCATAGCCGAGCGATGCATCGTCGGTGATCGCGTGATTCTACATTCGGGATGTGTGGTGGGCAGCGACGGGTTCGGATTCGAAACTGTGTCGGGCAAACACCTGAAAATCCCGCAGGTTGGTATTGTTCAGATCGATGATGACGTTGAGGTTGGCGCGAATACCACGATTGATCGGGCGCGTTTTGGTCGCACCTGGATCGGGGCGGGGACCAAGATCGATAATCTGGTTCAGATCGCTCATAATGTTGTGATTGGGAAAAACTGTCTCATCGTTTCGCATGTGGGAATCTCCGGCAGCACGCGGATCGGCGACGGCGTGACTCTGGCAGGGCAGGTTGGAGTGGTTGGTCACATATCGATCGGCGACGGCGTGGTCATCGGTGCACAGTCCGGGGTGAACAAGTCCATTTCGAAACCGGGACTATACATGGGTACGCCTGCGATTGCTGCGGCGGAGTACCGCGAGCAGGTTGCTTATATTCACCGACTCGGCAGGCTCTCTCAACGCGTTCAAAAGCTCGAACGTGGCGGATCATCGGACCCTGATTAAATCCAACTGAGGCAATCAAAAGCGCAACCACTCAGATCCAAGGACATTGGTTGCTTGGAAGAATTTTAATGGCGGGTGGTTTTGTAGAAATAGCGTTTCGCACCTTCGCACTTGATGCCAGCCCATCGTTGATGGCTCGGTTTGTCAATCGGCTGCCAAACGATTCCTGTGACTGCCGCCGATTTGTTCAAACACCGACTCCAGTTGCGGAACGGTTTGATCGGTTGTGAAGTGTTCGCTTGCTCTTTTTTTTCCCTCCCGTCCCATTTTTTCTCGCAGGATCGGATTTTCCAGCAGCTTACAGATGGCGTTCGCCATGCCGCCGGCGTCACCCATCGGAACTAAAAGCCCGGTAGCGCCATCCATGACGATCTCCGGCACGCCTCCTCCCCGTGTGGCAACCACCGGCTTGCCTGCAAGCATACCCTCGGCAATGACCCTTCCAAAGGGTTCCTCAAGAATTGACGCATGCACCAGCACATCAAGACGCTCAATAAGACTCCCCACATCATCGCGGAATCCAAGAAACTCTACGCATTCTTCCAGCCCCAGATCCACGACCTTCCGTTTTAATGCCGCCTCGTAATCGTTCTCCCCGAACATTGCGGACCCGATGATTTGAAAAATCGTGTTTGGAAACCGCCGACGCACCTTTGCAGCTGCGTCGATGAGTACATGCTGGCCCTTCCACCGCGCAAGTCGCCCAACAATTCCAACGACCAACGTTTTTTTGGACGCACCACGGAGCTTGATTCCATGGAGATCACCAGTGTCCTCGGC
>JBILLC010000046.1:0-9012 GCA_044376275.1 Chthoniobacteraceae bacterium
CGAAATTAGGAGGTAGAGAGATTCTGATCCTCAGTACGCAGGGTGGGCTGCGGGGGGAGGATGGGAGGCCGATCGCCCTGGGCTATCACACTGGGCATTGGGAAATTGGGCTTCAAGTGCGGGCGGCGGCGGAGGAACTCAGACGTCTAGGAGCCATTCCCTTTTCTGCGACATGCTCTGATCCTTGTGATGGCCGCACGCAGGGGACGACTGGAATGTTCGACAGTTTGCCGTATCGCAACGATGCCGCCACGGTTTTGCGACGGCTTATCCGCTCATTGCCGCGTCGGCATGGCGTGATCGGCGTTGCCACTTGCGACAAGGGAATGCCCGCCATGCTGATGGCGCTGGCCTCCGCCGCAGATCTACCTTGCGTGATTGTGCCGGGTGGCGTCACCTTGCCGGCGAGTGATGGCGAAGATGCGGGTGCGGTTCAAACCATTGGCGCTAGATATTCGCGGGGGCTGCTTTCAATTGCTCAAGCGTCGCAGCTTGGGTGCAGGGCTTGCGGGTCCGCAGGTGGCGGTTGCCAGTTTCTGGGCACCGCGGCCACTTCACAAGTGGTGGCCGAGGCCTTGGGACTCGCGCCGACACACTCTGCGCTGGCGCCCTCCGGCCAGGAGGTGTGGCGCGACATTGCTGTGCGCGCTGCGCATTGTGTGATGGAGCTGGAGCATCGTAAAATCAGCACCAAAGACATCGTGACGCCTGCGAGCATTCGAAACGCAATGACTGTTCATGCGGCGTTCGGTGGATCGACAAATCTTTTGCTACACATTCCAGCGATCGCTCATGCCGCCGGACTACCCCGGCCCAGGGTTCAAGATTGGATCTCAATCAATCGCGCCGTGCCGCGTCTGGTGGATGTCCTTCCCAACGGGCCCCAGTACCATCCGACGGTGCGCGTTTTTCTGGCAGGCGGTGTCCCTGAAGTCATGTTGCATCTGCAATCCCTTGGCTTATTGGACGATTCGGCTATGACAGTGACTGGGCTGACGCTGGCACAAAATTTGGATGAGTGGCGCAATTCCGAGCGGAGAACGATCTTTAGGCGGATTTTGTCGGAGCGCGACGGGGTCGATCCAGATGATGTCATCATGGATGCTTGCAGGGCTCGCGCCCGCGGCCTTACGGGAACGGTGGTCTTTCCAGTCGGGAACATCGCTCCCGAGGGATCGGTGATTAAGAGCACAGCCATCGATGCGTCAGTGGTTGGGGCCGACGGGGTTTACAGGCATGAGGGACGCGCCAGGGTGTTCGCAAGCGAGGCGGCCGCGATAGCCTCGATTCGCGAGGGGCGCATCTTTGCTGGTGATGTCATGGTGCTCGCGGGAGTCGGGCCCATGGGCACCGGCATGGAGGAAACTTATCAGATCACCTCCGCGCTCAAGCATCTGCCATTTGGAAAAAACGTTGCGCTTATCACCGATGCAAGGTTCTCAGGCGTTTCAACCGGCGCCTGCATCGGGCATGTGGGGCCGGAAGCTCTCGCGGGCGGGCCAATCGGGAAATTACGCGAAGGAGACTGGATTCGGATCGTCGTCGATCGCGTAAAGATGGAGGGGTCTCTTGATTTTGTGGGTACTGAGGATGCTCGTTGTTCCCCACAAGACGGTGCTGAAATTTTGGCTGCGCGACCGACAGGAAACACGTTTCGTGCGCACCCAGACTTACCTGAAGATACAAGGCTCTGGGCGGCGCTCCAGAAACTTGGCGGCGGCACATGGGGCGGGTGTGTCTATGACGTGGATGCGATCATTGATGCGATCGGCCGGTAGTCTTTTTTGAAGCTATCGAGATCAATATTGATTTGAGTCGCTGTGAAGCGAGCCGCGATTCCTGGAAACAAACTGACGCGGATAAAACTTAGGCCGCCCCCCATGCAATCACGAGGAGCGGCCTTCGAAGTTTTAGCGAGCGGATTGAATCTCGGATGCTTTGTTTGGTGACTAGCGCATCATCAGCGCCTGTCTGGAACGCTTAATTTCACGCGTGATCTTGCGGTGATAACGAGCAGACATCCCTGTGATCCGGCGTGGAAGAATCTTGCCGTTTTCGGTGATAAATTTGCGTAAGATATCCGGATTTTTCCAGTCAATCGCGTCGAGGGATATGTCGATGCGACGACGGGGCATCGTGCGGTTTGCACGACGGAATGCGGAACGGCGGGCTGGTGTTTTTGGCTGCATGAGAGAGTTGACTTGGCGATTACTTGGTTTCGCGGTGGAGCGTACGTCGACGCAAGGATGGGTTGTACTTGAGCTTTTCCAAACGGTTCGGAGTGTTCGGGCTCTTTTTGTTGCGAGTGGAGATGTAGCGAGAGACAGGTTTGCCTTCTGCGCGTGCCTCGGTGCACTCTAAAATGATAAAGTCGCGTGCCATGGGTGTTCGTATTTGGTTGGGGTTATTCTTTGGAGTCTAGTGCTTGGTCCTCGTCTTCGCTCTCTTGAGCTTCTTCATCAGTGAGACCAAAAAGGGATGTAACAGGTAGACGAGCCTTGTGCAGTTTACCCTGCCGTTCAACTTCCGTCTGACATTCAACTGTGTAGCGCGCGAACGGGAGAGCCTCCAGACGGGGAGTTGGGATCTGTTTCCCGCTGATCTCGCACACTCCATACGTGCCGAGTTCAATGCGTTTGAGGGCTTCTTCGATCTCGTAAAGCGCATCCTGCTCTTGGCTCAGAAGCGAAAGGGCGAAGTCTCTGTCGTAAGCGTCGCTCCCTGCGTCAGCTTGGTGCATTCCAAAAGCACTCGCCTCGCTACCTTCAGCGCGTGAGCGAAGAGTGTCCTTCGCCACTCCGTGCATCGACTCAAGAATGGAATCGCGCAGTTCCAGGATCCGGTCTCTCTGGGCACTCACCCAACCCGCGCTGAAATTTGGTTTCGCCATTTTCTTTGGGCGTGCCTCCGAATCTTCGATGATCGAAGTTCGTTTTGGTACCGTCATGGAGGCGACTTTCACCCCGCTCGACATTGCAGACGCCGGTTTCGCAGTCGTTTTTACCGGCGGGGAAGGTTTGGAGCTCGCTTTCTCCGGGCGTTTTCCCGAGGCAAGCACCTGCGTCCTAGCTTCTGTCTTCGACTTCGAGCTTACCTTCGATGCGGGTGTGACTTTAGCTCCGGGCTTAGGCGCCGGTTTGCTGGTCACCTTGACTGCGGTCGGCTTGGCTGGAACCACCTTGGTTGACGGCGTTTGCGCCTTCATTACCGTCTTTCCCGACTGTTTGGCTGGGGTTGACGGCGCCTTCACAACCGGTTTTGCCCCTGTCTTCTTTGCCGCTGGTTTGATCGCATGCGCCTTTGCCTGAACTTTTCTGACGGCTGGCTTGAGTTTGAGTCGAACGCGAAGCTTTACTTTTTTCCTCGCCGTCGCCGCAGGCTTGGCAGCCTTCTTTCCGCTAGCAATTGGGGCTTTAGCCTTCAGGCTCTTTGCCTTAGGAGCTGCTGCCTTTTGCGCCTTGGGGGCGGGCTTTGCTGGTTTTGATTTTGCCATAGTTCTGTGTTCCGGGAACAGCGATTCGATAAATTGCGAGAAAAGAGGCAAGGGAACTACATGCTCCGCGCCCTCTGTGCAAGGGGAATCGCTGGGAAAGCGCCTTTACTCGCCTCCATTAACCCTATCGGGATTCAGGCCTGAGGCGAGCGGTGGAATCCGGGCTTTTGCTGCGAATCTCAATGAAATTTGATTTCGAAGCTCGCGTTTGTAATCTGGCCTCGTCAATTCAGAGGCGGGATTGAAGCGCTGCGTCCCGCCGGGATGAATCTTAAGCCCATCGCCCTGCCGCGGCGGACTCTCTGAGGAGTTGACTGAAGGAGGGGCATCGAGATCCGATCAAAGAACCAACAAGATTATGTTCGTTGAAGTAAAAAACCTGACAAAGACCCACGCTGCGCGGGCTGAGTTTTCCGATGTTCCGGTGCTTCGGGGGCTTGATTTCGGGCTGGAGACTGGCCGAAGCGCGGCCATCGTGGGGCCTTCCGGTGCGGGGAAAAGCACGTTTTTAAATATTTTGGGGGGCTTGGATAAAGCCGACTCCGGAACCATTTCCGTCGGAGGGCAGGATCCTGGAGCGTTGGCCGGGGCGGCTCTCTCGGATTACCGCAGGCGTCGAGTCGGGTTTGTGTTTCAGGCGCACCACTTGCTGCCGCAATGCAGCGTCCTCGAGAATGTTTTGGTGCCGTTTCTTTCCGTGCCCAAAGCTGAGCGCGTAGCTGCGCAAGTGCTTGGCCGAGAGTTGTTGGGGGCCTTGGGGCTGGGGGACAGGCTCAACCACTTGCCTTCGCAGATTTCAGGTGGGGAAAAGCAGCGGGTGGCCGTTGCCCGAGCGCTCGCTGGCCGTCCGCAATTGATCCTGGCCGACGAGCCCACGGGCGCGTTGGATCGCTCAAATGCACTGCAGCTGTGGAGCTTATTGAAAAGAATGCAGAAGGAACGCGGAGTCAGTCTTTTAGCTGTGACGCACTCCTTGGAGCTCGCCCGGGAGCTGGACGATGTCTGGGAATTGCGTGATGGGAGATTGGAGCCAGCCGCATGAGTGTACTGATTCTTGCAATCCAAGGGGTAAGGTGTCACTGGCGTGCGCATTTCGGTGCCATGTTGGGTACTGCTTTATGCGTCATGGTACTGACAGGCTCGCTGTTGGTCGGCGATTCATTGAAGGGGACGCTGCGCCGGCAGGCGCTGGATCGTATCGGGCAAGTTCGGTCGGTGCTTGTAGGCGGGGACCGGATGTTTCGAAGCGCGCTTGCGGGTGAATTGAGCGCGAGGGTTGCTCCGGTTCTAATGCTCGCCGCGAGTGTCAATCGATCCGACGCCAAGGCGCGGATCAACCGTGCCCAGTTGATAGGGGTTGATCCCCGGTTTTGGAATTTGTCGGTCTCGGGAAGAAGTTTTGAGTTGGGTGAAAATGACGCAATTTTAAACACCACGGCGGCGAAGAAATTGGGCGTGGAGGAAGGGGATTCATTGGTTGTTCGGGTTGAAAAACCCTCCGCTTTTTCCAAGGATGCCCCGCTCTCAGGCGAGGAAGATACCGTGGAATCAATTCGCGTTGAGGTGAGGGAACTGGTGGACGATTCCTGTTTCGGGCGTTTCGCTTTGCATGCGAGTCAAATTTCCCCGCCGAGTATTTTTGTATCGATCGAAATGCTTCAGCGCCGGCTTGAAATCGAGGGACGCGCTAATGTTCTTCTTGCAGCCGATTTAAGCGCAGAGAGTTTAACCTCTGAATTGAAACGCGTATGGACCGCAAATGACTCCTCCCTGAACGTGCGGGGAGGGGATGAAAATGAACTGCTCTTGAGTCGCACAGAAGTTCGAACAGGCCGCGTATTTTTAGACGATAAGCTCATCCGCGCACTGCCCAATGGTTCACTCTCGCTGACTTACTTCGTCAACGGGCTTCGCTCCGGCGAACGTGCCACACCGTATTCTATGGTTTCAGCGGTTGAGCCGGGGAGCGAATTGTTTGTCCCCGCCGACCTTCAGATGCATGAAATTATTGTGAGCGATTGGTTGGCTGATGACTTGGAGTTGAAGGTGGGATCCGAGGTTGAGTTGACCTACTATGTGATGGATTCGAAACGCAGACTCGAGGAAAGGCTTCGCAAATTCACAGTTCGTGCGATCGCGCCGCTTGAGAGAAATGGCTGGAACACCTCATGGATGCCTGATTTTCCGGGCCTCGCCGATGTCGGGAACTGTCGCGATTGGAAGCCGGGGTTTGCATTGGACACCAAGAGAATTCGGGAGAAGGACGAGGTGTACTGGAAGGAGCATCGAGGGGCACCGAAGGCTTTTATCTCGCTGAACGCTGGACGCGAGATGTGGGAAAATCGTTGGGGAAGCGCCACTGCGGTGAGATACTCTGGAAGTGACGCAAACCAGCGCAGAATCGATATCGCTGCGGGTTTGACTCCTCAAAATTCTGGTATGCAGGTGCTCGCTTTTCGGGACCTAGCGATCGCGGCGACCGATGCTCCTGTTGACTTCGCCGGACTGTTTGTTGGATTCAGCACATTTTTGATTGCTGCGGCTTTAGTGCTGGTTGGGTTGTTATTCGCATTGATGGTTGAGCAGCGCTCGCGCGAGGTGGGAACTTTGCTTGCGGTGGGATGGTTGCATCGAGATGTGCGTCTTCTGTTTTTAAGTGAAGGTCTTCTAGTTGCCTTACTCGGTGCCTTGATTGGTGCAGCGGCGGGCCTGTTCTTCACGGCATCTGTTTTGGATGCCCTATCCAGTGTTTGGAAGGGGGCGACTGGCGGCATTGAAGTCACTTTTTTTGCTGCGCCATCGAGCATATTTCTCGGTTCTTTGAGTGGTGCCTTCGTGGCGGTTTGTGCCATGGCTTTAGTTTTACGCAGGGCGTGGCGTAGCCCAGTCCGCGAGTTGTTGCTTGGTTGCATTGCGGAACCGGCTGTCGATGGCGCGCGCGGCCGCAAACTATCGGCGCAGTTGTTGCTCGGCGTCGCCGGGGTTATTGCCGCTGTTTTTGTGGTCGCCTTTTCGATGCGTGGACAGTCTGGCGGAGCCGAGCTGCTCTTCGGAGTGGGAGCCCTGGTCTTGGTTTCGCTCCTCAGCCTTAGCAGTGCCTGGCTGAGAGGCGTGGCTGCAGGCCTTGTTTTTAATATGCGACAGCTGGCTCTGCGCAACGCTGGAAGAAGACTTAAGCGCTCGCTGGCTGTCATCGGAGTTCTGGCTTCTGGTGTTTTCCTTGTTCTCTCGGTTCAAGTGTTTCAAAAAAATACAAAGAACATGGTGTCGGTCAGGTCGTCGGGCACGGGTGGCTTCGCTCTCATGGGTGATTTCACCATGCCTGTGTACGAGGACTTAAACGAAATCTCAGTGCGTGAAAACCTTGGAATCCCCAATGAACCCGGCGTACGCGCGCTCTCAATCAGGGTGAAGGAAGGGGAGGATGCGAGCTGTTTGAATTTGAATCGTGCGGTAAACCCCAAGGTCCTCGGCGTGCCCTCCTCAGACCTTGGGTCGCTTGGTGCATTTGGGTTTGCAAGGGCTGGCGATGGATGGAACGCGTTGCGGCGGGCGGCCGACGGGCTGGTACCTGCGCTGGTGGATGAAGCGACGCTGATGTGGGCCCTTCAAAAGCGAGTCGGAGATGTCATCTCCGTTCCGGATGGACGTGGCGGGCAGGTGCAAATGCGTGTTGTTGGTGCGCTCAAAGCATCTGTTTTGCAGGGAGCGATTCTCATCGACGAATCTCATTTTGTTGAGGCTTTCCCCGATGCGGGCGGATATCGCGCCTTACTTCTCGATGTGCCGCAGGAGAAAATTGATCTTGTTCGAGCATCATGGAGTCGAGCGCTCGAGGATCGCGGACTTGAGCTTTACTCCGTGCAGGAACGTCTGGCCGAATTAGACGCAGTGTCAAACGCCTACCTTTCCATTTTTCAGATCCTCGGGGGACTTGGCGTATTGCTGGGAGCCGTGGGCGTTGGCGTGGTCGCGGCAAGAAACGCAGTTGATCGCCGGAGTGAGCTCGCCGTCATGATGGCGCTAGGTTGGAGGACGAGCCAAGTTTATGTGCTGCTTGGGTTGGAGCATGCCATGCTCGTTGCCGTCGGTCTGTCTGTGGGTGGGTTGAGCGCTCTATGGGTCACCGTTCCGGCACAAATGCAGCGTGGAGACGCTGTCTCAATTTACATGCTTTTGGCACCGCTTGGAGTGCTGGGGTTGGTCTCTCTGTTAGCCGTTGGCCTGGGGCTCTGGTTGAGCGTAGTGCGTGATCCCGGCGCGCAATTGAGACAGGATTAATTCAGGCCTTCCTTCCGAATTTTTTTTCCAGCTCAAGATAGTTTATCTGGATCATGGTTGGCCGCCCATGCGGACAACAGTACGGTAGTTCGCAGGCAAGTAGGTTTTCCACAAGTTTTGCCAACTCCGGTTCACGCAGTGTGTCATTCGCCTTCACTGCGTGCCGGCAAACTGTTTTAGCAATCATGTCCTCTCCAAGTCTGAGTCGCGCACTTTGCGCATTCGTATCGCGCAGGTCATCGATAATGTCGTGTAGCAGTTGCGCGGGATCCTCGCTCCGAATGAAAGTTGGGAGCGCATCCACTTTAAAAGAGCCTCCTCCAAAATGCTCCATGGCTATTCCTGCTTTTTCGAGCATTTCTTGATGTCGGGTGATCCAGTCCGCGTCACGTGGTCCAAGCTGCATGGTGATTGGCAATAGTAAACGTTGTGAGGGTACTCCCTGCGTTTCCATGCGGCGCTGCATCTCTTCATAAAGAATCCGCTCGTGGGCGGCGTGTTGATCAACGAGCACAAGACCAGATGAGTTTTCAATTAATACGTACAGTTTTCCTAACACTCCGAGAAAACGGAACGTTTCAGGTGACTCGGCAGCTGCTGCGGGGATTCTCTTGTTGGCCTCAGCTTTGCCCGGATCACTCGGTGAATCGCGCTGTTCCGCGTTTTCGTATCGCGCGTCATTGGTTGGCGCTGATTGAGCGTGGGATGGCACATTGAGCAAAGAGGGAATCGTGAGTGATGGACGCGGCGGAATCGAAAGGGGAAGAATGGGTTGATCCGATTCAGCATCGCTTTTGTGTGGAGAGGGGAGCGCCGGTGTTCTTTCTCCCGCGGGCACAGTTTGAACAGCCGCTGCTGTACGAGGGTGGCTATCTGGGGTTGTAGCGCTTGCCGACTGATTGAATTGCGCACTCCAATTCGCGCGGTCGCTCTCTAAAGTTCGCTTGACTGTATGCAGGACTGCTTCGCGGATCTCCGCAGGAGAGCGAAACCGTACTTCACGCTTTGCAGGATGTACATTTACGTCGACTGCTTCTGGATCAATTTCAATAAAAAGAAAACAAACGGGATGTTGTCCTTTCATAAGCGCGGTGTGGTATCCCTCGCGCAGTCCCTTCGAAATCGTAATGTTTTCAACCGCTCTTCCGTTTAGAAAACTTAACTGTTGCTGTCTTGTGGAGCGGCTCATCCCAGCCTTTCCAATGTACCCGGATATTTTCAATCCTTGAGTTTCGTAG
>JBILLC010000047.1:0-8931 GCA_044376275.1 Chthoniobacteraceae bacterium
AAAACAGACTCAGTCAACTTGTCCAGCTCCGTCATTTCGCAGAGGATACCCGTTATCAGGACGGCCGACTTTCCCAATGGTTGCGCAGGCCCGAAACCTCCTGGACTGAGCTGCCGCTCGAACTGCTTTCAGCCTTTCCCGCGGAGGCTTGGGAAGAGCTCGAAATTGAACTCCGCTACGCCGGTTACATCACACGACAAAACGCCGCCGTCGAAAAGCTCCGGTCCCAGGACGCGAAACCATTTCCTCTCGATCTGGATTTCTCCCGAGTCCGAGGACTTCGCGCGGAAACACGTCAGAAACTTTCCAAAGTCCGCCCTGCCACTCTCGGGCAAGCTGGACGCATCAGCGGCATCACCCCATCCGATATTGCACTGCTTTCGCTTTTGATCGAAAAACCCCGCAGCCAGTGGCATGAGTCGTAAAACGACAAAAGTTTGTTCCGCTTCGCCTCATACTACCTGTATAAATGCCTAAAACGCGTTAAACGCCCCGCTAGCACCCCTATTCCGTACTCCAAGGGTCACCACAGCGGCTCAAGCCCTCTTTCTGTGGTCTCCAACCCGTTCTGAACCCCCTTTTCATGTCCACCGAAATCTTCCGCTCTTTTGAGCTCAAAAATCGAACCCAACTGCTCTTTACCGGGCCGGACCGTCTCCGCTACTTGAATGGCCAGGTTACGCAGGATTTACGAAAACTCTCAATCGATCGCGCCCTGCCTGCATGCGTCACCAGCGCCAAGGGTCGGCTTCACGCGGATGTTTGGATTTCAGATTTGGGTGACTCCCTTCTCGTCGATGCTCACTCCTCTGTTGCCGAAAGCCTGATGGCGAGGATGGAACGTTACATTGTTGCAGACGACGTTGTCGTTGAAGATCAAACCCTCACCCATACGCTATTCCACTGCTTGGATAAACCTTCGCTGCCATATGGGATCATACCTGCCGCACCAGTCCAATCCATGCGCCTTGGCATTCCGGGGTGGGATTTGCGGGTGCTGAATGCAGATCGGGACGCTGCCAGGGAAGCCCTCGGATGCAGTGATGATTCGTCTACATCGTGGAATTTCCTCCGCATTTCAAATGCGGTTCCATCTTGGGGTGCTGAACTTTCAGAGGATTCGCTTCCCCCCGAAGCCTTATTGGACCGAACGCACATTGATTATCACAAGGGTTGCTACATCGGTCAGGAGGTGATTTCGAGGATTAAAAGCATCGGCCATGTCAACCGCCGCCTCGTGTTGTTGAAGGCTCAATCGGCTGTGGATTCAAGCGGCAGCCGATTGTTTGATCCTTCGAATCCAAGCCGAGATTCCGCTCACTCCATCGGCGTTATAACGAGTGTTACGCACTCCGGACAGGAGTCTCTGGCACTCGCGTATCTGAAGCGGGGCGCAGCACCCGCCACTGTTCTTTCTCAAAATGAAACACTGTTTCAAGTCAGAGAACTGTGATTCTTTGTCTCCCCCGCTTTTTCTTTTTCTTCTAACTTGGAAGTTCCTTTTATTCGCCGTTGTCGTTCGTCTTTGATTGCGTGTTGTAGAGTTATCCTTTCTTAATAATGGTGCTTTATGCGTTCACCCATTCGTTTGTTACTTTCGTTGATCTTCAGCGTTCTTGGCTTGTTTGCAACGACCTGCCATGCAGCCGATGCCGTTTTGATTCAACTGGAAAAAGCGAAGGAAAGGCTTCCTGGAATAGTCATCGAATTTGATGGCTCATCGGCTCCAATTCACGTTGCTAACTTTAAAAAGCTGGTAGCGAGCGGATTTTACGACGGGTTGTCCATCCATCGGTTTTTGCCGGGAACCTTGGTTCAACTCGGCGATCCCCTCAGTAAAAAGAAGGATTCCGGGGATCTCGGCACTGGCGGGCCAGGATACACCCTCAATCCGGAACTCGGCGCCAAACATGCACGCGGCTCCGTGGCTATGGGTCGCTTGAGTGACGCGGTTAATCCTAAGCGCTTGTCTAATGGAAGTCAGTTTTACATCGCGCTTCGACCACTTCCAGAATTGGATCATCAATACTCGGTTTTTGCGCGAGTGACACAGGGTATCGAAGTGTTGGATGTGCTGCATTCTATCTCCGTGGACTCCAACGATAAACCGCTAGAGTCAATTCGTGTAGTTTCCGCCAAGCTTATTTCCTCCGAGAAAATTGCCTCTGAAATGGCCAGGCTTAAAACGGGTATCGTGCGTTCCTGGTGGAATCGCATTCTTCATCCCTTCCGCAAATAAACTCTCTCGCCTCGCGGCTCTTTCAATCCCTTTGAGTGATTGAAATGGCGGCGACGAAGCTTTTTTCAAAAACCGCTGGCCCACTTTTGTCTCTCAGGCAAAATGGAGACCTATGGTTTTGCGTCCCTCGACGGTGGTTATCGAAAATGTTTCGCCGTTTCACGATCGCGGCAGGTATCCTGTAAAACGAGTCGTCGGCCAATCATTAACTGTTGAAGCTGATATATTTAAAGATGGTCACGATCTGATTGCCGCGCGTTTAAAGTGGCGCCGCTGCGGGACGTCTGCGTGGCATAGCGTTCCGATGACACCTATTCCGAATGGGAATGATCGTTGGACAGCTTCCTGTGTTTTTTTGGAAAATGCCGTTTTTGAGGTCACGATTGAAGCGTGGAAAGACGCTTTTCATACATGGCTTCATGAAATGGAACTGAAAGTTAAAGCTGGTATTTCGGATATCCAGCTCGAGCTGATGGAGGGTGCGCTGTTGTGCGAAAATGCTGCTATCAATGCCCGCGCTGCACGGGAAACTCAGGATGCAGATCGCTTGATTTCGTTCGCTAAATTGATTCGCGAAGCCGAAATGGCGAACATATTGGAACTTCTCCGAATGGCGGATTTAAATGCCTTATTATCATGCTTTTCTCCGCTTTTGGAAGCGAGTGAGTTTTATCTTTCCTCCTCCTCCGTGAGAGCATTGGTGGAGACTCCCCCTCTTTCAACAACCATTCCTCTTTATCCACGCGTTATTGTTGATCGTGAGACCGCCTTATTCTCGGCATGGTACGAATTTTTTCCGCGTTCCGCCGAAGGAAATGGATTCAGGGGTTCGACGTTTCGAGATTGTTTGGACCGAATTGATGACGCAAAACGCATGGGTTTTGACGTGATTTATTTTCCGCCGATTCACCCAATTGGTGTTACGGCGAGAAAAGGGAGGAATAATTCCGTTTCTTGTGAACCCGGAGAACCGGGAGTTCCATATGCCATTGGCAACCGGCACCAAAATTGCCCGAATGGTGGCGGCCATTGTGACGTTGCTCCAGAACTTGGCTCTCTTTCAGATTTTGACTGGTTAGTGGATCAAATTCACCAGCGGGGAATGGAGCTCGCGCTTGATTTTGCAATCAACTGTTCCCCTGATCACCCCTATGTAAACGAACATCCTGATTGGTTTTACAAGCGTCCGGATGGATCCATCAAGTATGCTGAAAATCCGCCTAAAAAGTATCAGGATGTTTTTCCGCTAAATTTTCATAACAACGACTGGCGGGCCCTTTGGGAGGAATTGACGGCTGTGGTTCTCTTTTGGGCGCACCGGAAAGTTCGTATTTTTCGTGTCGATAATCCTCATACTAAACCTGTTGCTTTTTGGGAATTTTTAATCGCTAAGGTTCAACACTCTTATCCTGACACCATCTTTCTCTCGGAGGCTTTCACGCGTCCAAAAATGATGCTCGCCTTGGCTAAGGTGGGTTTTACTCAGAGTTACACGTATTTCACTTGGAGAAATACCAAGCAGGAGATCATTGAATATTTCACTTCTCTGACCGCAGTTCCTCAAATCGATTTTTTCAGACCTAACCTCTGGCCTAACACCCCTGATATTCTGCCTTTCTTTTTGCAGTTTGGAGGTCCGCCCGCCTTCGTAATCCGGTTTATTCTTTCTGCGACTTTATCTCCATCTTACGGAATCTACTCCGGATTTGAACTCTGCGAAAATCAAGCCCTTCCGAACAAAGAGGAGTACTTGGACAGCGAAAAATACCAATTCAAAGCACGCGATTGGAATGCTCCCGGAAACATCAAGTCTTTAATTACCCGAGTTAACGAGCTTCGCAAAACTCACCGTTGTCTCCGTCTCTTCGACAATCTGAAATTTCATTCAACGGACAACGAGTCGGTATTGTGTTATTCTAAGTGCTCTCCTTCGGACAATGAGCTGCTTTTAATCGTCCTTTCTCTAGACTGTTTTCAGCCTCAAGAATCATTTGTTCATGTGCCTTTGGATCTTTTGGCTTTGAACGATCGCGATTCTTACACTGTACAAGATCTGCTCTCCAATAAGCAGTACCTCTGGCACGGACCTAGAAATTATGTCGCACTGAACCCGGGAGGACCGCAGGCGCATATTTTCACTGTCACTAAGAGACATGTCTCTGAAACTGAATTTCCAGATTTCTAGCGTTCAAGTTGTTCACGGAATGAATGGAAAGAAAGAAAAGACCCCTTGAAATTCTTCTTATTAAAGCTGTGAACAACTAAGTTCCACGGCTGGCGAACCGCTTGGTAGGCGTGTTCCACGGGAATTCACACATGGGTAAAACGCGGAGAAAAGAGTGAAGTAGATTCCGAAAAACGAACTAAACCAGGAGAAAGGGAAGGTTGTTCGAATGAAAGCAGGAGTTATTCCCGGAGTTATTCCCAAAGACGGGATTCACTCTTTTCGTGGAGCACACCTGTCGTACGCAAGGAGTTCAAAAAAGAGGGAAGCAATCCCGAACAAAGGGCGTCCGGAGGAGCTGCTGACATGAGGTCCGTAAAGACGGCTGCTAGAGAAAATGAAACGTCTGCGAAACAAGCTCAAGGCTGACTGGCAGCAGCAGCAGCAGCAGCACGTTCGCGTTTTTTAACGGTCTCACGACATGCAGCAACCAGAATGTTGCAGGCTTCATGACACAAGAGAGGGATTTCCTTTTCGCCTGAATCAATCGTGACAACCTCAGCAGATCGTTCATGCGAGCTAAAGCCCGTTAGAGGAATCGTTTTTGCGAACGACCAGAGTTTGCGTTTTATGCAACCTGTTGTTGAGTTACAGGCGTTCGATACAAGCTGCAGACCTTCTTCATCCTGAAGCCGTTTGCTGGCGGCATACATGCCTGTTTGCCGATCCAACGTGTCCCTGAGCGGAACACTGGTGAGGCGGCGTTCAAGATGACTGCGCCAAAGACCCGTCATCGCGGGATAAAAATGATCCAGCGCCAAGCGGAGATCAGCGGCATTTTCGACGAGCAAAGACCAACCGCGACGTAAGTTTGGCGCCGTCTTCAGGGGACGATAATTTCGATGCTCGTCAAAAAAAGACAACTCTCGGGCCGCACTAGAGCCGTGGAATACTTGTAGAAGCTGTGCATCCTCGTCTTCACGATGTCTTAATTCAAAGCCCCCACTTGGAGTCGCGGAGATGCGGATCTGGCCGATCAGCGAAAACCCGTCATGGATCCAACCAACGATTGTTTCAGGCAGAGAGGACATGTTTGGAAAGCGAGAGGTTATCGAGAAACAGAGTCGAAAGCCGCAACCTGATCAATGATGACATCAACGAAAGACGGCTCGGTTCCTATCGCGCTGGCGTAAAAGAGGGTCCGGTCCCGAAGGTGATATGGATTGTTTCGGAAAATATCACGCTGACTTGCAGCAAGTCCGGTTTCCTCCTCAATCCCGAGTAAAACTGGAATGTCTTGGTAAGAGTGAAGGCCATCGGCAATGAAAAAAGGCACAACAATCACGTTTGGAAATTTCGTGAATTCAGCCCACTCGCTCACCAATGGCGCTTCCTCCATGTACACATTGAAAACCTCGCCAAAAACATTCAATTCGCGGAGCTTTTCAACTTCACGCTTGGCGGCAAATGCGGAGTTATCGTTCAAATTTGTGCCATGTCCCACGATAAGCAGGCTGCTTTCCTTGAGGGAAACACCTTGTGAAACCTCAGAAGCCCGTTTCAACAGAAGCTCTGTCATCCTGTGATGGTTGCCTACCGGATCGCAGTACTTCAAGGTGCGCCCGTTCAGGAGCGTCAGCGGTCCGTTCAGATCTAACTCACGAGGAATCACGGTCCGGGTGAAATAACCTTCACTGATAAAATTTGGCACGATGTAGACGTCGTCCTTGTCTAACATGTGCAGCACCTGGCGCAGACTGGGCTCCTCTTTCCAAAAAGCACAATGCACCTCAGCAAACACTTTGCGTCGAATGAGCTCTTCCGCGTGATCAAGAGTGGGTGCGCTCGAGTCTGGATTAACCGTGGAACCGTGACCTACCAATATAAGTGCGCTTTCAGGCTTCGAAACCATTTGCGAAGGCTAAGGACAGGAAACGCGCAAAGAAAGAACGGAACGCGAAGGGATTTCCGAATTGAGAGATTAGAAAAGCTCGCGTTGCGTGGCGCGAGGGGTGGTCTGTACCGCCATCGTGGACGCTGACTCTGATCCGGACACGGAAGACGACGGCGTCAAACCAATTGAATTTCCAAGCAAATGGAGAAATTCCTGTTCACTCAACACCCGAATTTGCAGCTGCAAAGCCGTGTCCAGCTTCGAGCCAGCCTCCTCACCGGCCACGACAAAGTCCGTGTTTCTTGTCACCGAGGAAGTCACGGAGCCGCCAAGCGCCCTGATTTTCTCCGTGGCCTGCTGTCTGCTGAACTGCGAAAGTGAACCGGTGAGGACAAACGTCTTTCCCGCGAGGGCAAGTTCCGGTGAGACGTTGACGGAGTCGGGCGCTCCGGGACGAATCCCAAGGGCGCGAAGCCGCGCTAGAGTTTCAACGCCCGCGGAACTGCCAAAATAATCCAACACCGACTTTGCAACCACCGGACCCACAAGTGTTACGACGGAAGTAGAACCATTTTTTCGGCTCGAGGCTTGAGCAAATCCTCCGCTTAGGAGTCGTTTCTCCAGGTTCAAAATATCAGCGTCTGCATCTGTCAAAAGACGTGCGAGCCGGGTTTTATCCTCCGCGGATTTGTCCCGATTGGCTTGGGCGCGAGGATTGAAGTTCTCTCGGGAGGAGCGGAGACGCTCAAGCTCGAGCACGTATTTCAACAGAGCGGAAGTGCCGACGGCTTCAACAGAATGATGCGTCGAGGCGAGTTGATAGGCGATGGTCTCGCCCACATCGGGAATCGCCAGCGCGTGCAGCCATCTGGCGAGAGGAAGGGTTCTCGCTTTATGCACGGCGGCGGCAAGTTTGGCGGCGTTTTTTGAGCCAAAAACGCGGGGCTCCTCATCCGAACCAAGGTTTAGTGTCGAGAGCGAGCTCGAAAGCTTACCCCTTGCCTCCAATTCGAAAAGGTCAAGCGGATCCTTGATGATCTGTCGGTCTACCAAGGCATCCGCCACCACCCCGCCCAAGCCCTCCAGATCCAAGGCTGAACGCTTCGCCATGTACTCCAAACGGCGCGTCAATTGGGCGGGGCACTGCAGATTTTCGCAAACCCATGCGACAAATTGGGGAGAACGTTTCACCGGGCCCTTGCACGCTGGGCAACGCCCTTCCACTTGCGCGAAAAAATCAAACGGGATTGCGTTATCAGGTCGTTTTTCCAGTACCACACGAACGACTGCAGGGATCACTTCCCCCGCTTTTTCGATCACCACCGTGTCACCGATACGAATATCTTTCCGGCGAATCTCATCCTCGTTGTGGAGCGTTGCCCGCGAAATGGTGCTGCCCCGTAAATGGACCGGCCGTAGCGCTGCTACCGGAGTCAAAACACCAGAGCGTCCGACTTGAATGAGAATATCCTCAAGAACGGTTTCAGCTTGTTCCGGAGCAAATTTGTAAGCGCGCGCCCAGCGCGGCGCCCGGGCGGTGGAACCCGCTTTCTCGCGAAGCGCGATGGCGTCCAGCTTGACCACAGCCCCATCTGTTTCAAAACCAAACTCGTGCCGTTTGAGCTCCAATTCTGCGATGGCGGAAATCACCTCCCGGTCTGAATGAGCGAGACGGCGGAATTTTTGCACCGGCAATCCGAGTGATTCGAACCAGTGAAGGAGCGCGTCCTGCGAGTCCGGAGCCTCAGGACAAAAATCTCCCAGAGAGTAAATAAAAAGCGAAAGCGGGCGCTGTGCAACTAGCTGGGAATCCAGCAGTTTGAGCGAACCCGCAGCGGCGTTACGAGGGTTTGCGAAGGGTTCTTCGCCTTTGGCAATCATGGTATTGCACATTTTCTCGAACGCCGCCGTGGGCAGGTACACTTCGCCGCGCACTTCGAGAACGGGGGGCGCCCCAGTGAGCTTCAGCGGCAGGGTTCGGATCGTGCGCAGATTCTTCGTAATATCGTCTCCGAATTCACCGTCACCCCTTGTTGCGCCAAGCGAAAGCAGTCCGTTTTCGTAGCGTAGGGAAACGGCCACGCCATCTACTTTGGGTTCCACCAACCACTGGAGATCTCTCGTTCCGAGCAGTTTTTCCACGGACTCAACCCATTTTCTGACACCCTCGGCGCCGTCTTTATCTGCGAAAAGATTATCGAGCGAGAGCATTGGTACGGTGTGCCGCACCGGAGTGAATCCCGAGAGGATCGCACCGCCCACGTGCTGGGACGGGGAGGCTGGGTCAAAATACTCCGGATGAGCCTCCTCGAGTTCGCGCAGTTCTCTCAACAACTCATCGTATTCTCGGTCCGAAACGACTGGAGCCGCTTCCACGTAATAGCGCCGATCATGTTCTCGAATCAGCTCGCGAAGGGTGTGGATGCGTTGGGAGGGATTCATTGAGATGCACAGCCCGAGCTCAGGAGGATTGGGCCGCGTCGGATTTTAGGAGCCGGAGGTGCGGCTTCACAAGGCTCCAGGTAGACCGAGCGGGCAAAGAAAGTGCAAGGGGAAGCCACCCGCAAAAATTTGGTTACGGGATGAAAAACAGGTTGGCAGTCCTTAACTTTAGGGCGATTATATTGCGGGGTG
>JBILLC010000196.1:0-5151 GCA_044376275.1 Chthoniobacteraceae bacterium
ACCTCACCGCCATCCGACTCGCGCAAAAAAGGCTTCACATCAACGACCCGCATGAGATCGCCCTGCCGGGTTGGTCTTGGAGAGGTTTTACCTTCAAAATCGGACCGCAGCACGCGGGCCATCTTCTTGCCATCCTTTGGCTGCAAACCTTGATACCCCTCCACAATCTCTGAAAAGTCTCCACTCCAGCGGTTGAAAGTCTGAGGCATGCCGGTCACCACGGGTGCCGCTTCGCTTTCAAAGCTTTCGAGAAAAAGTGGAAACACTTTTTCCAACGAGCGCGCCACGCCGAGACCAAACACCATAGATGCGCTAAACAATCCAATCACCAGCCCCGCCGCCGCCGCCGTGAGCGGACGCCATGCGAACAGACGCGCAATCGTGCGCGGCGGTGTCTGCGACGACGGAGCATCCTCGAGCAGCGCTACGATGCTTTCATCGCGCAACCGACTAATGAGCGCCTGCTCATCCACCATCAGCCGAGCCATGGTTGACCGTGCATCAGCATGCCCGCGTAGGAGCGTGTTCAGTTCGGTTCGCGCTGAGGCGTCATGTGTGTCACGCACAGCGTTCAGAAGTTGCAGCAGACGTTGCTCCATTGAGCCATGCGGTGAGGAAGAATTGTCGGAGGTCATAAGGAAGGATGGAGTTGACGCTGAATGCACTCGCTGAGTTGTTCACGCAGACGCAACAGCATCATCTTCACCGCGCTCTCGCTGCGCTGCGTCGCCGCGGCGATCTCGCGTATGGTTCGTCCAGTGAGGTAGCGCGCGTGCAGGATCCCGCGTTGCTCTGCGTTTAGCCTGCGCATGCAGTTCCCCAAAGCTTCGCGTCTTTCCTCAAACTCCGCCGCCACCGATTCCGCCTCCTCCGCGATCGCCAGAACCACATCCTCGTCAAATACCAGCCGGTCGCGCATCCGATCACGGACAAGAGAGAGCACCGTGAACCGTGCCACCGCGAAAGCCCAGGGCAGAAAGTCCGTCGCTGCATCCCAGTCTGCTGCTTTTTCCCACAGCTTCACGCAGGTCGCCTGAAGAGCTTCCTGCGCATCCTGCCGGTTTGCCAGCTGCGCGTGACAGAACGCCTCCAACGCCGGTTGATGCCGGGTGAGTGCCGCGATAAATCGCGCTTGGTCAAAGTCAGCTTCTGCCATATCAACCGGCTAATTCCATGAGCCGTCGTAACGGTCACATTTTTCTTATCGAATGAAGAATTCAGGCGCTAGCAGCGAAGCAAGCGGGAGGATGCGGGCGATTTTCATGCTCTCAGTTCGTTCAAGGTGACTGAATCGCGGCCAAAGACGTCGGTCTCGATTTCGAGGTTTCGCATCATGGTGATTTGGAGGTTGCAGAGCGGCGCGTTGTGATTGTGCCGGGAGGCGGGTTGCCGGCCGTCTGGCGTGTGTCGGTTGGGAAAGCTGGCGCCGGTTCGGGGACTGGAGGGGGTGGAAAAATGTAACCATCTCATTTTGAGGAGTATTACTCAAAATGTCGGCGCTGCAAACCCACTGCCCGGGAGCGCTACGCTCGAAATTAAAGGCTTACAGTTAGAGGCTTGCAATCGCCGAAAGCTCGAGAACAACCGCTTTTTAATTCCAGTCCGCAAACGAGGGATCGTCCGCGAAACGGCGACTACCAACGTTTGTTCAAGTGCTTTCACCCATTGTCATTTCACCCAACTTTAGCGGGCCGAGACTGCGGGATATCCTCAGGCAACTGCCTAGCCAAATACCGCCTTATCACCTAAGCTGCCGGTTTCACCTTTGACTCCCAATCCATGTTGTTTCTCCATGGCTCCAACGCCCTTTCCGAATTCCGGCTGAAAAGCCTTCTTAATAGACTTGTTTCCAAAAATTTACCCGTGAAGCGGGTGGGGGCTAAATTTGTGCACTTGGTGGATGCCGAGTGCGAATTGTCGGGCGGGCAAAAGGATGTGTTGGGACGGTTGCTGACATACGGGCCAAGGAGCGCCGGTGGTGAAATCGACGGCCAGCTTAGAATCGTCTCTCCACGTTCCGGGACGATTTCCCCTTGGTCATCCAAAGCGACTGACATCGCGCATATTTGCGGTTTGAAGGCGATCCGCCGGATTGAGCGGGTGGTGGCATACACGATTGAGGTCGCCGCCGCCGGTTTAACCGCGGATGAGGATGTTTTGCTGCAAGCCGCGTTGCATGACCGAATGACCCAGCAGGTTTTTAGGGATTTCGACAGCCTCTCGGTGCTGTTCGAGCGGCATCAACCGCGCCCGATGGCGACCATTCCGTTGCTTGCGGACGGAGTGGCCGCGCTTGAGGCCGCAAACCGCTCGCTCGGTTTGGCGCTTGCGAAGGACGAAATCGACTACTTGGTCACAAGTTTTCAGGCGTTGGGCCGTGATCCGAGTGACGTGGAGTTGATGATGTTTGCTCAGGCGAATTCGGAGCATTGCAGGCATAAAATTTTCAACGCCTCCTGGGAAATCGACGGTCAGAACATGGACCGCTCCTTGTTCCAGATGATCAAAAACACCTACAATCTCCACAGCGACGGAATTCTCTCCGCTTACAGCGACAACGCTGCGGTTTTGAAAGGCACCCGCGGAGGCAGGTTTTATGCGGATCCGCACACTGGCGAATATGCGGCGCATGAGCAGGAGATTCATATTCTGTGCAAGGTTGAGACGCACAATCATCCGACGGCGATTTCGCCCTTTGCTGGCGCTTCGACCGGTTCGGGCGGCGAAATTCGTGACGAGGGCGCGACCGGTTGCGGTTCAAAGCCCAAGGCTGGGTTGACGGGCTTTACCGTCTCAAATCTGCGAATTCCCGGCGCAACCGGTGTGTGGGAAAAGGATTTTGGCAAGCCTGGGCGGATTGTCTCCGCACTCGACATCATGTTGGAGGGACCCTTGGGCGCCGCAGCATTCAATAACGAGTTTGGCAGGCCTGCAATCGCGGGATACTTCCGCACCTACGAGGCTGAGGTGCCCTCTGGGGGCGGGGAAGGGAATCGTTTTGAGATTCGAGGATATCACAAGCCGATCATGCTAGCAGGCGGCCTTGGGAACATCCGCGCCGAACACGTGCGCAAGGGAAAGATTGCTGCTGGCGCCAAGCTAATCGTGCTCGGTGGCCCGGCGATGCTCATCGGTCTTGGTGGCGGCGCGGCCAGCTCCATGTCGAGCGGTTCGGGGAGCGAGGATCTGGATTTTGCGAGTGTGCAGCGCGATAACCCTGAGATGGAGCGGCGCTGTCAGGAGGTGATCGATCGGTGCTGGGCGCTGGGGCCGCAGAACCCGATTGCATTCATCCATGACGTTGGGGCAGGCGGCATCTCAAATGCGCTGCCCGAATTGGTCAATGATGGCGGGATGGGCGGCCGCTTTGAGTTGCGCAAGGTTCCGAATGACGAGCCCGGAATGAGTCCGCTTGAGATCTGGTGCAACGAATCTCAAGAGCGGTATGTTCTTGCCGTTGCGCCGGAGCACTTGGAGACGTTTAAGGCGTTGTGCGAGCGCGAAAGGTGTCCCTTTGCCGTGGTCGGCGAGGCGACTGCGGAGAGGCGGCTTGTGCTCGAGGATTCGCATTTTCAAAACAAGCCCATTGATATGCCTCTGGAAGTGCTGCTCGGAAAGCCGCCCCGGATGCACCGCAAGACGCGCTCCCAAAAGCGCAGCCTTCCGCCATTGAAAACGGGCGGCACCCCGCTCAAGGACGCATTGCACCTTGTGCTCGGGCACCCGGCAGTGGCTGACAAAACTTTCCTCATCTCCATCGGCGACCGGACTGTCACGGGATTGGTGTCCCGGGACCAGATGGTTGGCCCTTGGCAGGTCCCGGTGGCGGACTGTGCAGTCACTGCTGCGGCATTCGACGTCTTCAGCGGTGAGGCGATGTCCATCGGGGAGCGCACTCCGGTCGCCATCAATGGTGCGGCGGCCTCCGCGCGCCTGGCGGTGGGAGAGGCGCTCACGAATCTCGCCGCAGCCCAGATCGGCGACCTTGGGAAAGTAAACCTCTCGGCAAACTGGATGGCCGCTCCCGGATATTCGGGGGACGGCGGTGATTTGTATGCTGCGGTGCGTGCTGTCGGCATGGAGCTATGCCCTGCTTTGGGAATCACGATTCCCGTGGGCAAGGATTCCATGAGCATGAGCACGGTTTGGGACGGTGCCGATGGTGAACAAAGGGTCACAGCCCCAGTCTCGCTGATCGTGTCCGCATTCGCGGCCTGCGCCGATGTTCGTAAATCGCTCACCCCACAGTTACGTGCCGGAGTCGACAGCGTTTTGTTGCTGGTGGATTTAGGCCGCGGTAAGAACCGGATGGGCGGATCGATCTTGGGGCAGACTCTTTCTCAAACTGGTCAGGAGCCGCCGGATGTTGATCATGCTCCCGATTTAAAAGCGTTCTGGAATGCGATCCAGTCTCTCGGTGCGCGCGGACTGCTGCTCGCATATCACGACCGCTCCGATGGTGGTCTTGCTGCCTGCGCGGTGGAAATGGCTTTCGCCGGTCACATCGGTGTCGAAATCCAGCTTCCGTCCGAAATTGATGCGGTTGCCGCTTTGTTTTCCGAAGAGCTTGGAGCGGTTTTGCAGGTCTCTCGTGACGCGTTAGAAACCGTTTCGCATGAGTTGGATTCTCAAGGTTTGGCAGGAGCGTGGCGCGAGCTTGGCGCGTTGAGGGCGGACCCTGTTTTTTGCGTGCGGCAGGGAAGCTCGGTTTTGCTCGAGGAGCCCTTGGTTGAATTGCGCCGCAGTTGGTCCCGGGTGACTCACCAAATGGCAAGGTTGCGGGATAACCCGGTTTGCGCTGATCAGGAGGCGGCTGCGCGTCTGGACTGGACCGATCCGGGAATCAGTCCCAGGGTGCCGTTTGCAATCGAGATTCCGACCGATGCTCGCGTGAGGCCGCCGATCGCGATTTTACGGGAGCAGGGCGTGAACGGCGAGGTGGAGATGGCGGCTGCTTTCTCGCGTGCAGGATTCAGGGCGGTGGATGTGCATATGACCGACATCCTCAAAGGCCGCGTATCACTTGCGGATTTCCGCGGATTGGTCGCTTGCGGCGGGTTCAGCTATGGTGATGTTCTTGGGGCAGGGGAAGGCTGGGCTAAGAGCATTCTGTTCAATCCACGCGCACGGGCTGAGTTTGAATCTTTCTTT
>JBILLC010000470.1:0-2718 GCA_044376275.1 Chthoniobacteraceae bacterium
AATCTGCACTCCATCATCCCCGGCGCCGATCACTGGCCGCGTTTCGTGCAAAACAAAAGCGAGCGATTCGAAGCTCGATTTGCCTCAGTGCGGATTGAGAACAGCCCGAGCGTTCTTTTCTCCGGCATGCAGGGTGGGGTTCTTCCAATCGCAGTGGCTCATGGTGAAGGTTTTGCGGAGTTTGGAGATGAATCCGCGCTGCAGGCATGTGAATCAAGCGGGTTGGTGTCTGCGCGTTTTGTCGATCACCTTGCTTCTCCCACCGAGCAGTATCCTTTGAACCCGAATGGCTCTCCGAACGGGATCACCGCGCTGACTACGCGCGATGGACGTGTCACCATCATGATGCCGCATCCTGAGCGGGTCTTTCGAACCGTCCAGCACAGTTGGGCGCCGCAGGACTGGGGTGAGGATGCCCCTTGGATGCGAATGTTCCGGAACGCCAGAGCCTGGATTGATTAGTCCGACATCATTCGTCTCTTTTAGAAAAAGAGTGATCCTAATTTGAAGACTCAGACGAGGACGCTTTTTTCCTTCGCGTTTTTTCGCCGCCAGCATTGCCTTGATCAGGTGCATCGTAATGCGGCGAAGTCGTGTGCTCCCTAGCCATGATCAATTCAATCTGTTGAAGAATCTCCGGATGGAGTGAGGCGACATTGTGTTTCTCACTTATTGTGTTTCTCACTTGGATCGGACTTCAGTTCGTACAGTTCGAGTGGAGCTTTGGTGCCGAGTCGGTAACCTTTCCAATCGCCCATCCGCACCGATTGTTGAAAGAAGGGTTCGTAGATTTCGAAGTAGATTGAGTCGTGCTGCACCGTTTGTTTTTTTCCCATCAATGTTGGTAGGATTGAGATTCCATTCGTTCCCGCTGGCGCAGGGAGTCTAACCTCCTTGGCCTGTGTGAGTGCGCTGGACCGCAGAGCGAGCGGGGGAACAAAATGGTCGTTGTGGAATCCGGTTACAATTTCACGGCTCGCTTGCCGGAATCAGCTTTTGGCTTTGACTCCAATCCGCCGATGGTCTGCGCGTCCGGTTTGTTCAAGCCAAGTTTGACGGTGTATTTGCCATTCGAATAAACACGCGGATGGAAACGCCCACCTTGGGCGCGGACCGTGTAAAGAATCTCCTCCGTCGCTTCCTCGATGACTTGCACGACGGGGTTCTTGGCGCCTTCAAACTGGAGTTCCGGCAGCCAACCCGCGATATTGCGTCCATCGTTGGCGTCCATCTTGACGGTGATCGGCCAGCCCGGAAATTGCTCGCTTTGTCCTTGTTTCGCATTAGCGAACCTGGGCCAGCATTCGAAGGTAATGTGACGCGTCTGTTTGTTGAATCGAACAATACCGTAGCCGTCTGCGCGCTGCTTCTCGTCTTCGATATCTTGCGGGTTGGCGTAGGCCATCATGCTCAGCCTGTTTCCAAGTCCATCCTTGAAATCGCCGGTCCAAGGCAGCGGGCTGCCGGGCACCGGATTCGGGCCGGGCTTTTCGTCAAGCGGATGCCACCACCGGCCGTAAATGGTGTTCACAAGCGCGGGGCTTGTGAAGGAGTAGGGGCCGTCACCAAAGTCGTGAATCCCGTTTTTAACAACAACGGCCAGATGCTGGTCGCCACAAAGATGCACGGCCCACGCACGGCGGATTTCCTCAAGGGCGCGGTTTCGTGGTGTCTGAGGCCAACCGTTGCAATCAAGATCAGCCAGCAAGCGGCCATCACGTTTGCCGTGCATGTGAACAGCGCCGCAGAATGCTGTCGCGGAAAGCACGCATTTCATTTCCGCTCCGGCCCAGTCCTGTCCCCAATCGCGTAGAAACTTTTCCTGACGCGTTCCCAACAGTTGTAATCCCGGAAGGTCCACTGTTTTTGGGTCATATGCGGGATCGTTGATGTGATCGGGGCGTGGACCCATTTCAGGGATTTTGCCGAACGGGCCGGTCTTAAACTTGCGATCCTCCAAAATAGCGAAATCCACTCCGCCAACCTGTAGCCTTGTGAAATAAACCGTGATACCTCGCTCGACGGGCGTTGGGTCAACCGGGTCTGGAAGATTCCAAGACTGCTGGCGTTGCACTTGGTTGACATATTCGGGCGGATAAAAGTACCCGCCGTCTGCGCCATCTTGTCGCTTACATTTGCGGCCGTTTTCACCCCAGAGATTTCCGTGACCCACATCGTGGTCGTCTGGGATGCATATACTCGGCCGGTCGCGTATGATATCGCGGAACTGTAGTCCAAACTCGATCCAGCCAGCGGTGTGCTCTGTGTGTCGGTAGGTTTGGTCTCCTGCAAAGAAAAGCAGGTCGGGATTCTGTGCTTTGAGGTTTTCGATGATCTCGGGCCGCTGGCCTGTGGTGCGGCTTGAATTACACGACATGTTGGCGACAACGATCTCGTTTTTGTCCACCGGATCGCGACGGATTAATCCATCGAACATTGCTCGCTCTCCGTGGCGCACGCGATAAGCCACATCTTTGGTTGCGTCCCACTTCTCCACGCGAAAATGTGCATCCCAACCTGGATAGTGTACTTTGGCTTTTGCAATCTCGATCCATACGCCATCGCGCTCAATCTCCAATCGTGCTTCAAGCGGTTCACCGGGCTTTAGTGGGAAAAGCTGGGTCGTCATTTTCATGACACCGCCGTGGACGGTGTATAACGCGAAGGCGACGACTTGGTCGCGCGGCACATCCATCAGGGGTAGCGGGGGCTGACCTT
>JBILLC010000048.1:0-8793 GCA_044376275.1 Chthoniobacteraceae bacterium
AGAATGCGCGACGGATTAACCGAATATCCCGACGCACATCATCCTGAGAACGAACAACCGAAGTTCCCGCCAGTATCAAACACAGGATGAGCAGACCAAACCTCATGTGATCACGATATTCCCAAAAACAATATCCTGCGCCAGTAAAGTGCAATAGGTTGGCGGGGCAAACCATCGAAGATGCTTCACAGCCGGCGCACGAGAACTGAACATACGGTCGATTCTGTGCCCCAAAAATCGGGCCTCCAAAACATAATCGACTGCGCCTCGTGATGTCTTCCTGTAAAGTCTCGGTCAAAGTGATTCCCAACGCGTCAAGAGACGAAATCTTGGGGTGGCTTGGAGATAGCCTTAAAATTCGGATCTCAGCGCCGCCAACCGACGGCCAGGCGAACGCGCGGCTGTGCGAGTTTATAGCCAAGCAACTCAAGATTTCCCGCGGATTTGTCGCTGTGGTGAGTGGCGCAAACTCAAGACAGAAAATACTCTCCCTCCAAGACCTCACGCGCGAAGAGCTCAACTTGCGCATCCCCCGCTAGGGGCCAAGAGCCGCAAGATCACGCTGCCAGGCTCGACTGGGTTGGGCCCCGCTCTTTTCTGCTCCCAAAACCCGCCCTCAAAGAGGATGCTTCCCCTCTCACCGCTTCCCGATAAAACCCACCTCGACATGCCCCCCTCACAGGATTCAAGCCCTACGCCCGACGACGTTCAGGCAATTGACGCGTTAGCCTCGACGCTTTCCCAACTCACCTCTGAACTCTCGAAGGTCATCATCGGTCAACAGGCCGTTATTGAACAACTATTGACTTGTATTCTCGCAAGAGGACATGCGCTTCTCATGGGCGTTCCCGGCCTCGCTAAAACGCTGCTCGTGCAATCCCTGGCCGACCTCATGGATCTTCGATTCAGTCGGATCCAATTCACCCCAGACCTCATGCCGAGCGACATTACTGGCACTGAAATCTTACAGGAAACCGAGATTGCAGGGAGACGGGCATTTGAATTCGTCAAAGGCCCGCTATTTGCGAACCTAGTGCTAGCCGACGAGATTAACAGGACACCGCCCAAAACTCAGGCGGCCCTGCTCCAAGCCATGCAGGAACGCAAGGTAAGCGCTGGGAAGCATCAATTCAGTTTGGAGGCGCCATTCTTCGTGCTGGCCACACAAAACCCAATCGAACAGGAAGGCACATATCCGCTTCCCGAAGCTCAACTAGACCGGTTCATGTTTCTAATCAATGTTGGCTATCCGAGCGCATCAGAGGAATTGCAAATCGCCAAAACCACCACCGGTGCTTCGATGGTCAAACTCAGCAGCATTTTAAGAGCGGAGCAGCTAGTGCAGTTTCAGGAACTAGCCCGCCGCGTACCCGTGCCCGAGCACATTTATGAGCGGGCAGTGCAACTCACCCGAAAATGCAGACCGACCGGTGAAGAGTCCCCTGAGTGGATTCGCAAATGGGTCGAGTGGGGTCCAGGCCCTCGCGCCGTCCAGTACTTGATCCTTGGGGCAAAGGCTCGAGCGATTCTAAAGGGAAGTTACATGGTCCGAAATGAGGACTTGGATGCAGTTGCAGAGCCGGTCTTGTCCCATCGGATTCTAGTGAACTTCCAGGCTGAGAGTGAGTCGGTCTCCAGTGCACAAATCGTCGGCAGGCTCCTCGCAGAAACCAAACGCTAAAATTGGCCTCCCAAAATCCTCCCTGGAATTTTTTGGATGCAGGCGTACTCGCCCGCCTCTCCAAACTTGCTCTCCACTCGCGATTGCCGATGCAGGGGTTCGTGAGTGGCATGCACCGAAGCGCCGCCCGAGGGTCCTCCGTCGAATTTGCCGAGTACCGAAAATATTCTCATGGCGACGACCCGCGATTTCTCGACTGGCGGATTTTTGCGAAAACCGACCGCTTTTACATCCGCGAGTTTGAAGCAGACACAAACCTCCGCTGCCACCTTGTGATCGACACGAGCGGTTCAATGCGTTTCGGTACAGAAACCGTCCAGCGAATCGACCGTGCAAAATCAATTGCAGCTACACTCGCTCACGTTCTTATCAACCAAGGCGACGCTGTCGGCCTTTGCAGCATCGGGCAATCCGCCCCCAGCGATATTCCACCTCGAAGGGCAACAAAGCACCTTCAGATCATCTATCATCAACTCGCAAATCTCAAAGCAGCCAACGGCAACTCGCTGGTGAGCGGACTGCATCAACTCGCTGAGCGTATCAGTCAACGCAGTTTGGTGATTATTATCAGCGATTTTTTCGACGAGGTGCCACTCCTGCTTGAGTGCTTTAAACATCTTCGTTTCAAAAAACATGACGTTGCCCTGTTTCATCTCTTGGATCAAAAAGAGCTCACCTTTGATTTTGAATCTCCCGTAAATCTTATCGACACCGAGACTGGCACCTCACTCGCCACCGACCCGATGTTGTTGCGCGACGCATACCTACAATCACTCAACACATACCTGCACGAGCTTCGTTCGGGCTGCGCGAAGTTCCGAATTGATTACCGAATTCATCGTCTTCATGAGGATTACGAAACGCTGCTCAGCGATTTCTTCATTTCACGGTTGAGGCGAAGACGAAACAGGCGCGGGTAGCCACTCGTTAACCGGCGCCAGTATCATGAACTACCTTCAACCAGCCATGCTGTGGGCTTTGCCCGCAATGCTAATCCCGATTGCGGTGCATCTCTTAAACAAGATGCGCTACAAAAACGTTGATTGGGCAGCGACGCATTTTCTGCTGAGAATCCAAAAAGATTCAACACGGAAGGCGAAGTTCAAAGAGATACTCCTGCTGGCTTTGCGTGTTCTAATCATCTTTGCAATCGTACTCGCTTTCAGCCGGCCCATTTCCGGGGGCTGGCTTGCGAAGGCAATTTCCACAACGCCAGAGTGTGTGATTGTTTTGCTGGACCGCTCTTCAAGCATGGGTGCGCGCACATCGGTGAATGGGATCTCCAAGCTGGAGCGCGCGATCACCATCGTAAAGGACTCTGCGATTCAGCGTCCCGCGGGTCGTTATGTGCTTATTGAAAATGTGGATCAAGAGCCGCTGGAACTCCAAGACGTTTCCGGACTCAACACACTGCACCGCACCTCTCAGACTGACACTGCCGCAAACATTCCTGCCATGTTCCAAACCGCAGTGGAATACCTAGTGCACAACCAGATCGCTCAATCCGAGATATGGGTTCTCAGCGACCTACAATCCACGAATTGGCGGATAGACGATCCCTCGTGGAAGTCTATCTCCGAAACTATCGCAGGCCTCTCACAGGGCACAGGTGTGTACGTAATCGATCTTTCGATGCCTGAAGCTGAAAACACATCCGCCGCCGCCATCAGCGCGACTGTACGCAGACCCGACGAACATCAACCAGGAAATCAGGACGAGTCTTCTACTCATTCCCTGAGCGCCTCGCAGTTGGCACTCAAAATTTTGTTTGCGACGCGCAACCCTGAGAAGCTGACTCTGCCGATTTTTCTCACCATCGACGGAGCACGTTCACAGAGTCAGGCGACAATCGCCAGCCAGAGTCAGACGGAACTATTTCGATTCGATCTTCCAGATGCAAAACCGGGCTGGGCCACCTGTGAAATTCCTGTCGACCGGAGTACTGGCGACAATACTGCCTATTTTGCATGGCCTCTCACGAGGCCTGCAGTTGCCACAATTGTCGGTGATCCAGAATCCGGCAGCACACGCCGCATTCAGATTGCATGCGCACCACACTCGGATTCAAAGCATCGCTCCGCGAGCATCATCTCGCCGCGCCTTCTTGACTCAACGGTCCTAGGTCGCACAGATCTTCTTGTATGGGCCGATGGAGCTCCGACTCTGGAAGAAGGAAACTCGATCTTGAGGTGGCTACAGTCAGGCGGCGTTTTTCTGGTATTCCCCCCAGCGGATGAATCTGTATCGGGGTTGGCAGGTATTTCTTGGAACCGCGTTGAGTCTGGTTCGCAGACGCAACCCATAACGTCTTGGGATGAGAACGACGGACCGCTCGCAAAAACTGAAAACGGCAACAATCTGCCGTTGCACCAGCTTTCCATCGTTACCCGCCAGACCCCCGTGACACCGCCGAACAGCCATGTGGTGGCTACTTTTTCTGACGGACAAAGCTTTCTAACCCGCGTCCCAGAAGGCAAAGGTCAGATTTACCTCGCGTCCACTAGGGTGTCGGAAAACTGGAGCTCTCTGCATGACGGCTCCGTTCTAGTTCCGCTAACACAACGACTTTTAATGGAGGGCGTTTCCCTGCGTGAATACCCTTCCATGGGCATTGCGGGAGAGTGGCGCCCCAGTCCTGACGAGTTCTGGAGCTTCGAGATGGACTGCCTTGGAACCCCGGGCAAATCGACTGCACATGACCGAAATCCACGCTGGCACTCCGGGATCTACCGGTCTGGATCTCGAATAATTGCCCTTAACCGCCCCCCGCTTGAAGATGCCACTGAGACGATCTCACCGAGCGAAATTCTGGGCCTACTCCCCTCCTCGCACACGTATTTCTTTGAGGGCGCGATCGAATCGACATCAAAAAATGAGGCGAGCGAGGTCTGGCCCATCTTAATGAGCCTCCTCATTGCACTTGTTTGCGGAGAAGTGATTTTGTCCACGAAACTCCATTTGAACCGTCGCGAGGCGATTGGAGGGACCGTTTTGGGTAGCTCCTCATTTGGCGGCGCCGCCTCATGAACTCTGCATTGGAACTCACCAGTTCATTCGGTTGGCGCGTGGTTGCCGTGCTTCTGGCAACGCTAAGCGTGTGGGTGCTTTTTCACGAACTCAATCAATCTGCTGGGAATGTCAGACGCAAGGCACTGGCGTTTCTACGGTTTTCAACCTGTCTGCTTTTATCATTTACTTTGCTAAGGCCTGAATTTGTCGCAACAACGAGGCAATCCTTGAAGCCGCACGTTTCAATTCTCTGGGACGATACCGGAAGCACGCAAACTAGGGATGTACGATCGTCACAAGCGCCGACCAACGAGCCGTTGAAACGATCCGACTGGATTCGCGCTCAGATCGAGCGGCATTTTTGGGCGAGCCTCGAGGAGCAATACAGTGTTTCGGTTGAGCCGTTCTCAAAAACGATGGATGCGCCAGCGGCCGTGGAAGGCACCAACATCGAGGCCGCACTTTCACATGCGATGAACCGGTGCTCAAATCTTCGTGCTGTTTTGCTGCTGAGTGATGGCGATTGGAATACGGGAAAGTCTCCGATTACTGTGGCAACCAAACTAGGGGTGCGCGGAATCCCGGTGTATTCAGTGGGTGTCGGCATGGAAACATTCCTTCCGGACTTGGAAATGCAATCTTTGTCACTGCCAGCATACTGCTTGGTGAAAGAACGAGTGAGCGCGTCGTTCAAATTAAGGAATCACATGCCGCGCGAGATCCGTAGCACAGTGCGTTTGAGTGATGGAAACAAAACTCTTGGGCAAAAGGAGGTCGTCATTCCGCGGGATGGAACGATTACCGAAAGCATCACGTTTACTCCAGAGGAGGAGGGATCGATGGAGGTGACAGCTCAGATTCCCTTAGCAACGGGCGAGAGCAATGAGCTTAACAATTCAAGTTCCACAAAACTCAGTGTCCGCCGAGAACTGTTGAAAGTACTTGTTGTGGACTCCGAGCCGCGCTGGGAATTCAGGTATTTACGGAACGCACTTGCTCGCGATGCTGGAGTAGAGCTTCACACGCTGCTGTATCATCCGCAGCTTAAGACAGGCGAGGGACCGGGTTATCTCCAAGAGTTTCCGAGCAGGGCAGATGAGTTGCAGGGATATGATGTGGTTTTTCTTGGGGATGTCGGCCTGCGGTCAGGTCCATCTGAGGCGTCCAGCCATGCGAGCCGCGGCTTGAGTCTTGAGAATTGCAAAATGCTCCGCTCCCTGATCGAAGAACACGCAAGTGGCCTGGTATTTATTCCCGGATCGAACGGCATGCAGACGAGTCTCGCCGCATCGGAGCTCGAAGAGCTGATTCCCGTGGAAGCAGATCATTCAAGGGCTGCGGGTGTTACAACAGCTTCCGAGGGCCGCCTCGAACTTACGCTGCTAGGCTCGAACCATTGGCTGACAATGCTTGCATCTGATGCCAAAACGAATGAGAACGTGTGGAGGTCGCTCCCGGGATTCCAGTGGCACGCTGCAATCAAAAGAGCGCGACCAGGCAGCGAAGTACTCGCGGTTCACGACACGCAGCGCGGGCCTTTGGGACGCATTCCACTGCTTGTCACCCGCAACGCAGGAAACGGAAAGGTGCTGTACATGGGTACGGATTCCGCGTGGAAATGGAGACGCGGAGTGGAGGATACATACCATTACCGGTTTTGGGGGCAAGTCGTGCGATGGATGGCGCATCAGCGTCACCTCTCTCATGACGACGGCGTCCGCCTGTTTTACACCCCGACAAAACCAAAGCGTGGGGACACCGTCACTTTTAGCGCAGCAATATTGGATAAACTGGGATCACCCATCGGCAAGGCAAACGCCACGCTCACACTTGCAGCGCCTGATGGAGCCCGCGACTCCGTCCAGCTTACTCCCGCCAACTCGGAATGGGGCGTATTGTCTGGAAAACTCCAATTGCTGCGAAGCGGCACCTACCAGATGGAGCTGAGGTCGCAGGAGACTGGGCGCCATCTGAGCACTTTGATGGAGGTTTCCGCGCCGGAAATCGAACGAACCGGAGCACCTGCAAAGTTCGGGGTTCTGCGTGAAATCGCATCACTTACTGGCGGACAGAGTCGCACCACCGAGGATCTCGACGGCATCGTTTCGGCAATCAAATTACTTCCAAAGCAGCGTGAAGTCCAATCGCGCGTAAGATTGTGGTGCCAACCTTTTTTGGGAGGCCTTATACTCACTCTCTTGACCGCTCTTTGGGCGGGCCGAAAATTCTGCGGACTATCGTGAGAATAGAACCATCAACCGAGCTACCAGAATCACTCGACACGCAACTGCGTGAATTCGAGATGCGCCTCATGCTCATGGAGACTCTCAGCGCGGTCAGCGGCACAATTTTGTCGCTCTTGCTCGGCCCAGTCATCCTCTTCACGATGGACCGATTTTTGGAGACCCCGGTTCTGGCGCGCTCGATTATCACAAGTACAAGCATTGTATGGATCGGCCTCCTGCTCCGGCGCTGGAGTTACTTCTGGATTTGGAGTCCGCGCTCAACGTCAGATCTCGCCAAACTTCTCCAAAACTATTTTGGCAGCCTTGGAGACCGCCTTCAAAGCGCGGTCGAACTTTCAGAAGCCGCGGAGTTACCGGAAGGAACTTCTCCATCGCTAACCCGCGCCGCATTACAGCAAGTCGCACAGGAATCACTCGAGCATGACTTCAATGCAGCAGTGCCTGCGGAGGAGGCAAGGGTGCGTTCCTTGTGGATGGCCGCGCTCGGTTTCATTCTGGTGGTCGGATATATTCTCGTGCCAGACATGGTTGTGAATACCGCTCGGCGGTGGGCGATGCCATGGAGCAGCATACAGAGGTTGACCTTTGCGACGATCGAAAACCTGCCCCCTGAACTGGTCGTCGCTCACGGCGAGCCAACCGAATTTGTCTGCCGCCTCGACTCTGCATCAAGATGGAGACCAAAGAAAATCCACGTGCAGTTCGGCTCGGGTGAGGAGATTTCCACCACCTACGACTTTGATGGAGCCCACATTCAGATCCCCCCACTGACCCGGGACACGAGAGCCGTGTTCCGAGCGGGGGATTCAATACGAGTGATGAAAATCCAGCCGGTGCTCCGACCTGAGCTCAAAGAGTTAGAGGCGATCGTCACCCCCCCAACCTACCTCGGACTTGAGAAAAAAACATTACCGCTCACTTCTGCGCAAAACACGTTTGTCGCAGGCACTCAATTAAGCGTCGTCGGGGTCGCCACCCGCCCCCTCTCTGAGGCACACCTGCTTATTTTTCCGGCCACCGATACCCAGTCTGACACTCTTGTTGCTTCTGATCGCCTGCGACAGTTGAGGGCTGAAATCCACGGTCCCGTTTTTACGATTCAAGAGGGGCCAGCAGAGGACTTGATTGGAAACGTCCACCTTGAATGGCGGGACCAAGACGGGCTGAGGTGCATCAAGCCGTTTCCTCTGCGAATCTCAACATTCGCCGACAAACCACCAAACGTTGAACTGAGCGGGGTGGCAGACGGCACCACCATCCTCGAGGACAAAGTGCTCGCGCTTAAGGTCAGCGCATCCGACGAGTATGGAGTCAAAGAAACTTGGCTGGAATGGACTGCCAAACCTGATGTCGCGGGTCTGGAAAGACCTACCCAACATGGGACATCCTCCCGCGCCAAAGGCAGCCCGGAGCAAAAGAGTCTGTCTCAAAATATCTCATTCTCAAGCGCACTTGAGAAGGTGCCCGGAGACACAGTCGTTACCTTTGTTGCTTGCGCGACTGATCTTCTTCCAGAGCGCACCCCTTCGAAATCGAGACCAATTTCGGTACGCGTCATGAGCAAAAGCACTCATGCTGAACTGACCCGCGCACGGTTTGATAAGCTCCAACAACAATTGATAGACGAAAACCGTAACGAACAAAGAGTTCTTGAGGAAACCGAGGCAACCTCGCGCATTCTCAAGGACTCAAGCGAGGAGCAGATCGCGCAGGATCTCGCCCGCATTGAAGCCGCGCAAGTTGCCAACACAAAAAACCTACAAAAGCTTACCGACGAACTCCAAAATACAGTCCGCGAGGCATTGCAAAACAACAGCGTCCCGGAGTCGACCGTAGCTGACATCCAAAAAGTCATTG
>JBILLC010000099.1:0-6677 GCA_044376275.1 Chthoniobacteraceae bacterium
TTGAACAGTTCCCCCGGACCACCTTTGCTCTTCCGGTTTTGGATGGGATCAACCGGTTTGCGGGGCGGCTTCGTTCCGGTATTCTTTGCATCCGCATCCGCCTTTTTCCACTGCTCAAGAGCCTTTTCGTAATCCGCCATCGCCTTCTCTGGGTTGAATGCTGCATGGGTGGCCATGTCGAGGGCGTGTGCATCTTTTAGCTTTGGGTCTTCACTTTGAGTTTTGGCGGCGATCCAAGACTCAATCGGCGTGCCTCCCACGGATGTGTTGATCAGGCCAACCGGCACTCCAAGCTCGCGCTGGATTTCGCGGCCAAAGAAGTAAAGCGTTGCCGAGAATCCGCCGACGCTTTGGGCTGAACTAATTTCCCACTTGCCTTTCGTCTCAGCCTGTGGAGACGAACCCGGTCCAGAAGAATCGCGAAAGTGTCGAATCAAAGGCTGGTCGGCGGAATTTTTCTCCTTCTCAAAGTTGGCTGAGGAAGAAACCGTCATGGCCATGTTTGATTGCCCTGAGCCGAGCCAAACTTCGCCTACAAGGACATCATTCACCTCAATGCTTCGGGCCGCAGTCTTGGCAGTGATCACCATTTTACGGGACTCGGCGCTGGCGCTTAGCGGGTCAAGTTTCACCATCCATTTGCCAGCTGAATCAGCGCTCGCCGATTTGGTTTGACCGCCAAATGTAACCGTCACGGTTTCATTCGAATCGCCAAATCCCCAGATCGGCACCGACTTGTCTCGCTGTAAGACCATGTGGTCACAGACAGGCGCCGACAAGCGGAACTCCCCAGCAAACAGGGAGGCGGCGCTTAGGGGTAGGATCGTCAGCAAACGGGTCAGTGCGATAGCGTAGTTGGTTGTCATGGATTGATTTGGGGGAACGGGTCTGGACTCAGTAGAGCACCCAAGCTTTTTGAGCCTCTTCCGAACATGATCTGCGAGGATTCCTGAATGCAAAGCTCTTTGCGGCGCACTTTATTAGGTTTGCATCGAGGCCGTCTTGACTGGATTGGACCAATTTCCCGTCCATAGCAGGCTTTCGGGGTTACTGGAGTTGCGGAAGCGGGTTGAAGAGGGGGGGGGATCCGTTTACAAACATTGGTCACTCTTATCTGACCGCTCATATGCTGAACCCAGGAACCTTTGCCCCGCCACTGTCCGCCAACGCAACTCGAGTGATGCTTTTGGGGTCGGGAGAGTTAGGCAAGGAAGTGGTCATCGAACTTCAGCGCCTTGGGTGCGAGGTGATTGCCTGCGACCGGTACGCGAACGCCCCTGCTATGCAGGTGGCGCATCGGAGCCATGTGTTTTCGATGCTCGACGCAAAGCGCCTCAGGGAGGTCATCGCCGAGGAAAAGCCCGACTTGGTGGTGCCCGAAATCGAGGCCATTGCCACGGAAGTTCTCGTTGAATTAGAGGCTGCCGGTCAGAAGGTAATTCCCACAGCCCGCGCTGCGCAATTGACCATGAACCGCGAGGGAATACGGCGATTAGTGGCGGAGGAACTTGAGCTTCCAACCTCCCCGTATCGATTTGTGGCGAGCGAAGCGGAGGCTCTTAAAGCTGGCATCGAGCTCGGATTTCCTTGTGTTTTAAAGCCGCTGATGTCTTCAAGCGGTCATGGACAAAGCCTCGTGCGGGAGGCAGGCGCAATGGCCGGTGCTTGGAAATATGCTCAGGAGGGTGCACGCGCCGGAGCCGGCCGGTGCATTGTCGAGGGGTTCGTTACATTCGATTACGAAATCACCGTGCTGACGGTGTCCTCGGTAGATGGAATCCAGTGCTGCTTGCCGGTTGGTCATGTTCAAATTGACGGGGACTACCGTGAGAGCTGGCAGCCTTGTCCGATGTCCTCCGCCGCGTGGGAGAAAGCACAGCACATCGCGAAGACCGTGGTCGCCAATTTGGGCGGATACGGACTTTTTGGAGTGGAGTGTTTCGTTTGCGGCGATGAAGTGATTTTCAGCGAAGTCAGTCCGCGTCCTCACGACACGGGTTTGGTAACGATCGGCAGCCAGCAACTCTCGGAGTTCGCATTGCATGCGCGCGCAATCTTAGGATTGCCGATTCCAAGCATTGAACTTCTGAGACCAGCACACAGTGTTGCCCTGCTGGGACACATCGACGGTGTGCCGGTCATCTCCGGGGTGGCGGAAGCCCTGTCTGTTCCCGAAAGCCAGATAAGAATATTTGGCAAACCAGAGTGCCGTGGACACCGTCGGCTGGCGGTTGCCGTTGCGACTGCGGGGACGCCCGAACAGGCAAAAGAGCGGGCGCGCAAGATGGCGGATTTCATCAAGATCCGGAGTGAGTGAGACGGAATCGAACACCCTCTCTCATAGGCTTTTCTACACCATGTTCAGAGGAGCGGAGTGCAAGGAATAGAGATTCTTGAAATTCTCGAACCTTCGCCACATGCTTATCCCTTGCGATGCATCTCACGCTTCTAAAATCGAAAATCCACCGTGCGGCTGTAACTGGAGCGAGTCTTCATTACGAGGGCAGCTTGACGATCGCCGTTGATTTGGCGGAAAAGGTGGGTCTTCTGCCGTACGAAAAGATTTTGATTGGCAACATGGCAAACGGTGCCCGTTTCGAAACCTACGTGATTTACGGAGAGCGTGGGAGCGGTTCTATCCAACTTAACGGTGCGACAGCACATCTCGGAAAGATTGGAGATCGTCTGACAATTATGAACTTCGCTCAGTTCACACCTCAAGAGGCGGTCGGGCACCGCCCTCGGGTCATTTTACTGAACGAGCGGAACGAAGTTATCGCGAATGAAAGCGCAATTGCAGAGTATCGCGATGCATCCCGCTAACAAACAGGCCTCGCAGCAGCCATAATTGTCCTTCCAGCCTTTGATTGATCGCTGCGTATGACGCGGACTAAGAACAAATCAAAGCGAAACAAGGATTCCGGTGGGCTCAGTCGGGTCCAACAGTCGAAGCGCTCTGACTCGGTTAAAAATCAAACGGCGCGCCCCCCATTGCGACGGATTTGGGCAATCCACGCTCTGGTACGCAAAGGCAACTACCCGAATTGTTCCACTTTGGCAAAGGAGTTGGAGGTGGCCTCCAAAACAGTTCAGCGCGATATCGTGTTTATGCGCGAGCAACTCTCGATGCCTCTTGAATACGATGACAAGCGGTTTGGATATTATTATACGCGCCCTGTGGAATCTGTTCCCGGTCTTCAGGTTAGCCAGGGTGAACTGGTGGCGCTTTTGATTGCTCAAAAAGCCTTGGATCATAATCTTGGCAAGCCCTTCGAAGCTCCGCTTCGTTCAGCCTGCATGAAGATTGCCGATAGCATGGGCGAAGCCGTTTCCGTCGACTTGGGCGACCTCGATGAAGCGATCTCATTTCGAAAATCTGGTTCGATTCAAATCGATTCAACTGTGTTCCAGCTCACCTCGCAGGCGGTAACCACATCACGGGAACTGAGTTTTCTTTATTCAAAACTAACTTCGGACGTTCCCGAAAAACGCAGGGTGCGACCCTACCACCTGGCCTGCATCAGTCAGCAGTGGTACTTGTTCGCTTTCGACATCCAGCGCGATGCGCTCCGTACTTTTGTGCTGGCTCGGATGGGCGACACTGTTCTCGAGCGGGCCAGGTTCAAGAGGCCGCTGAACTTTTCGATCGACCGTCTGCTTTCAAACAGTCTCGACGTTTTTCAGGGCGGTGATGTAACCCGTAAAGTCCGCATTCGATTCGATGCGTGGGCGGCAAAGCTGGTTCGCGAGCGCATGTGGCATGCTTCCCAGCGCCTCACGAACCTGCCCGGAGGGCGCTTGGAGGTGACTTTTGATCTCGCAAATCTTGAGGAGGTAGAGCGCTGGGTACTTGGGTATGGCGCGCGGGCTCAGGCGATCGAGCCTCCTGAGCTGGTGGAGAGGCTGCGCAAGAACGTGCAGCGCATGCTAGAGCTTTACTCCTCCTGAACTCCTCCTGAAGTCCTCCTGAACTCCTCCTGAAGTCCTCCTGAACTCCTCCTGAAGTCCTCCTGAACTCCTCCTGAAGTCCTCCTGAAGTCCTCCTGAAGTCCTCCTGAAGTCCTCCTGAACTCCTCCTGAACTCCTCCTGAAGTCGCCAAGAAAGCGTCCTGCCCCAATGGCTAACGGCAAAAGTAAAGCCTGCCGTTTACTTTTAGCCTAAAAGGTCGTAATCCAAGAGACCTTATGAACCCTACCGACGCCCCTTCACAACCCGGAATGACTTGGTTAGCCTTCGCAATGCTCACGGTGGTGAGCTGGGGCGTGTACGGCGTTTTCTTACACACGGGTCAAATGCAGATGCAAGATCCCGTATTCGGGCGCTACAAGGCCTTCTTATTCGTTGGTCTCGCGTATTTCCTCACAGCAGTTTTGGCTCCACTCATTCTTCTCTGGAGCAGTGGCGCGGATTGGAAATACCCGGCAGGAGGAATGGCTTGGTCGCTCATCGCGGGAATCGTTGGAGCAATCGGCGCGTTCGGCGTATTGCTCGCATTCGGAGCCAAAGGTACGCCTTCGGTGGTGATGGCGATTGTATTCTCTGGCGCGCCTGTTGTGAATGCGGTCGTCTCAATGGCAATGCATCCCCCTGCCGGAGGACTCGGAGGGGTGAAGCCTGGGTTCTGGGTCGGCATGCTGCTCGCAGCAGTCGGCGGATGCCTCGTGAGTTACTACAAGCCTGCACCCGGGAAGCCCGCAGCAAAGCCTGCTCCCAGCGTGCAGTCTGCGCAGCCTTAGCATATGCATTGAATTTCCGGTGCCGTGGATTTTTCGCTCAAGGATAGGCAGTGGCAAAAGCTCCGGCGTGTCCTTGAGCGGGTATCGCGGGCGAACCATTTTCAGCGCAAGCGGCTGCAGTCGATTGGTCCTCTCCCCACATCGCTTGAGGATTTCAGCGCGCGCATTCCATTCACGCGAAAAAGCGAGATCGTCGAAGATCAGATGCTTTATCCGCCGATTGGATCAAACCTCACGGCGGATTTGCGTGAATACACACGTTTCAGCCAGACCAGTGGGACTACTTCGCGCCCGATTCAAGTTTGGGATACGACCGCGAGTTGGGATTGGTTGCTCGAGAATTGGCGGCAGGGATTCCGACTGGCGGCGGTCGAACCGGGGATGCTGACTTATTTCGCATTTTCGTTCGGGCCGTTTCTCGGTTTCTGGACCGCCTTTGAAGCTGGGGTGCGCCATGGACTGCGTTGCATACCCGGTGGGGGTTCAAGCACCCATGCGCGCGTACGGGCGATTATCGAGCATGGAGCGGAGGTTCTGTGTTGCACTCCAACTTATGCGCTTCATCTCGCTGAAATCGCCCGTAGCGAGAGGATCTCAATGGCGGCATCACGGGTGCGGAAAATTCTCGTTGCCGGCGAACCCGGAGGCAGCCTTCCAAGTGTCCGAGCAAAGTTGCAGGAAGCTTGGCCAGGTGCAAAGGTATACGACCACTACGGAATGACAGAAGTCGGACCGGTTGCGTTTGGAACAGATGAAATTGACGGTGCTCTCCGAGTGCTCGAGGAGCAGTATTATGTGGAAGTGCTCACTCCCGGCGGAAATCAAGCCGTGCCGGATTGGCACATCGGCGAACTGGTACTGACGCCGCTAGGTCGGGAAGACTGGCCGCTCTTGCGGTATCGAACCGGTGATATCGTGAGAGCTCGCAGGGACTCGCAAAGCGCGCTTTGGTTCGAGGGGGGAGTGCTTGGGAGAACCGACGACATGGTGATTATCCGAGGCGTGAATGTGTATCCGGGCGCGGTTGAGCATGCGGTTCGGACCGTCCCCGGAATCGGGGAGTACCGGGTAACTGTATCCACCTTGGGCTCGATGTCTGAGTGCTCGGTTGAAATTGAGGTGGACGGGGACGTGACTGGCCCGCCTGCGGCCGGGATTGTTGCTGATTTGGAGGCCGCTTTCGAAAAGGCATTTTCTTTGCGAATTCCGGTCAAGGCGGTTCCGCTTCGGTCGCTGCCTCGTTTCGAGCTCAAGGCAAGGCGCTGGGTGCGTGGTTAAATTTCAAGCTCAGCACCGAGGGTTGTTCTGCTTGGAAGAGCGCCGCGGGCATTCCTTGAAATTAAGTCCGTGACGTTGACCCAGAACTCACGCAGGTCTATTCATACCCCCCCAATCCTCCGCTGTTTATGAAATATCTCCCGCTGGTGCTGTTCGCTTTGTCTCCCTTTGTTCTCGCCCAACAACCAGCCCCCGCTGGATCCGGCGGAGCGACTGAACCGACTAACGCGAAGGAGGCCGCCGCCAAAAAGGCGGAAGCCGATGCGAGGTTAGACGAGAGGTATCAGGCCTTGGTTGCAAAGCTTTCTCCCGAAGAACAGGCGTGGGAGCGCCAACTTCAGGATTATCTGGGAGGGTTTTATTTGCCTAATCACAAACGGGACAAGGTCGCTGGAAAATCCACCGCATGGGATTTCGTGCAAGACAAGCCCGGGCTTCCGCGCGTGCTGCTCATCGGCGACTCGGTTTCACGTGGGTACACGCAGGACGTTCGAAAAGCTCTGGATGGAAAGGCAAACGTACATCGTGCTCCCGAAAACTGCGGACCGACGGCCAATGGCATCAAGAAAATCGACGCATGGTTGGGAGAGTCGAAGTGGGATGTGATTCATTTCAACTTTGGTATCCATGACCGTGGAACGCCGTTGTCTGACTACACTCAG
>JBILLC010000049.1:0-8783 GCA_044376275.1 Chthoniobacteraceae bacterium
TAGGGAGTCATTCAAATGACCTCCCGTTCTGGGCCCTAAAGCTCGAGCATCCGTTGACGGTTGAAGGACACGGCCCCACCCCGCATCCAGAGATTGCACCGGCGAATATGACCGCCACTTGGACATCCGGGCAGCGCGGCGATCTGGCTCCCCTGACTCATCACTGGTATCAGGGCACTGAAAAGCCGAAGATTTGGACGGAGGGAAAAATTCCGCAGTGGAAGGATGGTTCTCTCTTCATTGGCGAGCACGGGATGGTGATGGCGAATTACGGCGGACATTTGCTTTTGCTTGATGACAAGGTTCAGGAATTCAAGCGTCCGCCGAGGACCATCGAGGATGGTCCCAGCCACCAGCAGCAGTTCGTCGAATGTGTGCGCGCAGGTAAAAAAGCACCTTGCGATTTCAGCTACTCCGGGTTGTTGACGATTGCCAACCATCTTGGTGGCGTCGCGTACCGGACCGGCAAGAAAATCAAATGGGACCACGTGACCGGTCGAACGGATAGCGACGAGGCCAACAAGCTGCTCCAGCGTGGATACCGCGCGGGGTGGAAATTGGTTTAGCGCACGGCCAATGACTTGCGCCAATTCAAGCAGACGCCCGCTTGAAATGCAGTGACGATGATTCTGGCTGCACCCCTGCGGCGCAGGGGTCGCTGGGTTTCACTGGTAACGGATCTTGCAGCAAAGATCCGTCCACTGGAGTAATTTGGGTATCGTAGCTGAAGCGGCGAGAGTGACTTCGTTTTTTCCCGGATGCACCCAGCTTTTGTCGGCTTTGAACAAAATCCAACCATTGTCTTGTGAGATCCCACCGGGCAAAGGGTGGCCGTTTAAACTGACTGAAAACTCACTGGGCGCAGCCGGTGCCAGCGGTTGGATGGACGCGACGGAGCCCTGGCCGAATTGCAACAGCAGATGCACCTCAGCGGGCTTCTCGGACTCGACGCCCGCGTAGAAAACGCTGGATGCGGATTGCTTCGGAGCAACCGGAATCGGCTTGGCAGGATTAAGGACTGGCACTTGTACAAAACTTGCGTGCGGGAATGCGCCGCCTGCCGCTCCACCAAGTCCGCGTACACTTGCGAAATAATCTTTATCCAGCGCTGCTAGCGTCTCTTTTGATCCGATTTCGCGCCAAATCGGATTTTTAGGGTTGAAAGAATTAAAAAGGTAAACCCCGTCCATTCCAGCTGCGAACGCAGCTGCGGCGCGTCCGCGATAAGCGAGAGGGCTTGAGCGCAGGGCACGTGCTTTTTCATCGCGGACTCTCGACTCGTCCAAGGATGGGTAGACTTTGACCCCAAAACGGTGACCGAGCGCCGCTGTGGTTTCCCAAGGATTGAGTTGAAAGTAACCCGAAGCCATCAGCAGATCGATCAGCCCTTCACTCAGCCACCGTTCAATATCAAGACCGCATGCCTTTGCGTATTCCGCGGAATCTGGCACCCGCACGGCCAATAACAGCGGCTTGCCACGTTGCATTCCCGCCAATTCAGTCATCGTCCGGATGCGGCGCACCAGATCGCTCATCAGCGCGCATTCTTCGGCAGAACAAGGGGTGCCAGTCATCGCTGCGCGTTTGAAAAAGACCGGGTGACGAAAGAAATCGAGCTCGACGCCGTCGACATCGTAACGGCTGCACACTTCCTCAGTGTATTTGAAGGCGAGATCGCGGATCTCTGCGTGCGTGTAGTCGACGGCGGTCCATGCCCCAAATTTTGGTTTCTCAGTCTCTGAACCAATCATCCACTCGGGATGTTCCGTTTTGAGTCGGTTTGCCCTGAGCATGACGGGCCCGTAATCGGTTTTGGATCCATCGTGGGTGTCGTTCATACGGAACGACCAGAACAGCTCCATCCCGTTCTTTCGCGTGAACTTGGACATGACGTTTAGCGGATCGATCCCGGCTGCAATCAACTCGGTTGTCCGATTCGGCGCGAAAATCCCCTCTTTGGTGGCAAACAACTGTCCGATCCGTGTGTCGTGAGTGAAGAGGCCGAACCCGGAGCTCCATGTGCAGTAGAAGATGCTATCGACCTGCGAGCCCGCAAGAGGACTGGTGCGGAGATTCAAAAATGCGTCCTCCGATAGTTCAGGCATGGTGTACACCGGCTCATTCCCGTCGTTGTTGAAAATCACGCGGCGCTGGCGCTCGACTGCTTTTTTGCGAGCAGCCTGGAGTTGTTCGAGCGAGGTGTACGGCGCTGCGATTGCAGAGGCCATCAAAGCGCAACTCAAAAAGAGCGCGATCTGAAGCATGGTTTTTGGGATGTGGGAAGAGCTCATGCGGAGGGTTTAAGATAGCGGACTGACAAGGACTGAGACACCTTTTCAAAGCGGCTGCCACTATTTGGAGCGGCTGCGGTGGAATCGTCAATTCTCACCATCAGTCTGCATCAGGGAGAAGATCTGGCATACGCTGTACTGCGAAAAGTGAGAGGCACGGCAGCCTTTGCCGGGGGAATGCGCCTTGCGATTTGCTGATGTTCCCACGTTGGGGTTCTGATACATGCAGGACATGCAGATCTGGTCGATCACTCTCCACGGACCCGCCGGCGTCATTAGCGCAGTTGATGCCGGCGAATCGCAATTTGTGATCGGCACCGAAAGTGCAGCCGATGTGTACACGGTGGATGGCGAGGGCGTGATGCCGCGTCATGCGTGGGTTTGGATTGGGAACGCAGGGCTGCAGGTGGAGGATCTGGGCGGCGGCACGCTCGTGAACGGCTGCCACATCAACCAACGCGTGCAGGTTGAGTATCCCGCGAGCGTACAGGTCGGTGAGATCACCTTGGTAATTGAGATAAAAGCCGGGCAGTCAACTGCGGTTGCGACCACTTCGAATGCATTGGAGATCACGATGGTCGGGGCTTCATCGACTCGAAACAAACCAGTTGCGGATGCAAATATCCCGTGGGGACAGGCCGTGAGGTCTGTTTCGGAGTCCAGCCATCAAGGAGTGGAGCGGGGTGTGGACGCACAAAAACCCGACGCGCCGCTTACGGGTGGTTATATGCTGGTTCGTGAGATCGCACGCGGCGGAATGGGGCAGATTTATTTTGGAGAGGATCCGCAGTTGGAGAGGCAGGTGGCTGTGAAGGTGAGCAGTGTGAGTGAGGCTGGAGAAGATCCGCGCTTTTTGAAAGAAGCCAAGGTGCTCGCCCAGCTTGCGCATCCGAATATCGTACCCATTCACAACATTGGAGTGGATGCGGAAGGCCGCCCTTTTTATGCGATGAAGCTCGTGAAAGGCCGCACGTTGCAAGCAGTCTTGGATCTGATCCGCGATGGCGATGATGCGGTGCAGAAGGAGTATTCGCGCGCCAAGTTGCTGACAATTTTCCGCAAGGTTTGTGATGCGATGATGTTTGCGCACAGCAAGGGGATTCTCCATCGCGATCTTAAGCCGGAAAATGTCATGGTGGGCGAGTACGGCGAGGTGCTGGTGATGGACTGGGGATTAGCAAAGGTCTTGGGCGAGCGTGAAGAAAGCGGGTCTGCGGTCAGTCGAGTCAACGACACGGGTGATTACGGCATGACGATGGAGGGTGAAGTCATGGGGACACCTCAGTACATGTCGCCGGAGCAAGCGACGGGCATGGTCGCCGAACTCGATCAGCGCAGCGATATCTACAGTCTTGGCGGTATTTTTTATGCAATCCTAACGCAAAGGCCGCCGATCGAGGGCGCGACCTTGAATGAGGTGCTTACGAAAGTCAAAAATGGCGTCATCACTTCGATGAGTACAAACCGTGGAGGCAAGGGGACGGTTCACGCCAAGGATACAGTCGCCATGGGCACTGAGGTGCCCGAGGCTTTGCAGGCGGTGACGCTCAAGGCGATGGCGACTGATCGGGGCAGGCGCTATGCAAGCGTGGAGTTGTTTGCAGCAGACATTGAGCGGTACCAGAACGGATTCGCGACGCAGGCAGAGGAGGCGGGTGCTTGGAAGCGAACCAAGCTGTGGGTTGGCCGGAACAGGGTGCTGGCGGGGTCCGCTCTGGCAATGCTTTTGATCGTGAGTGCTTTCAGCGTGAGAGTTGTGCTCGAGGGGCGTAAGGCCAGCGCAGCTTTGGAGCGATTACGTTCGAGTGCACCGACCTTTGCGCTTCGCGCCGAGGATGCGTTGCAGAATGGAAACTTTCATGACGCTCTGGCGGCAGCCTCCAACGCAGTGGATCTCCAGCCCGAGATTGCAGAGTATCACCGGATACGTGGCAACGTGCTGCAGGTGATGGTTCGATGGCCTGAGGCGGTGAGTGAGTACCGTCTGGCGCATGGTGATGCGCAGGCTGAGGTTAATCTAAAACTTACCGAAACGCTCATTGAGCGAACGGAAAAAGATGCGGGCGACAAGGAGGCCAGAGTGGCGTTGTTTGAAGCGCTCAACGCTCAAGGACGGCAGTATGAAGCGATGGAGTTTGGGAAGACGTTGGGTGATTTCTGGAAAGAGCGGAATCGCGATCTAAACGCGTTGTCTTCGTTAATAAAACAGTTGGAGTCTAAGCTGATCCCGGTTCCGGGTACAAAGGTGTTGATGAGCAGGACGGAAATGACGGTTGGGGAATGGAAACTCTTCCTCAAGGCGGAGGGTTTGCCTGAATGGCAGCAACCCAACACGCACTGGACTCAGACGGATGAGCACCCTGTGGTGAATGTCAGTTGGGATCGGGCGAAGGAGTTTTGCGCCTGGTTAAGTGCAAAGACCGGAAAATCATGGCGCTTGCCCACGAGCAAGGAGTGGCAAGCAGCAGCGGGAAATACCCTGTATCCTTGGGGGGAATATTTTCCGCCGAATCGGGATGATGGAAACTATGCCATTGAGCCGAATGGTAAACATGACAATTCGCGGGTAGGAATCGACGGAGTCAAGGGCACCACACCTGTGGGATCATTTAAACCGAATGCGCTGGGGTTCTCTGATCTGGGAGGGAACGTGTGGGAATGGGTTGCCGATACTCCGGGATGCGGGCTTGGCGGCGGCTGGGATATTAGAGCAGGCCGAGGAGTCATCGTTGATTGGACCAGTGCTTCAAAAATTCTTAACAAACCAAGTCTGATTTGCGACTCCATCGGACTCCGATTGGTATGTGGCTCAGGTCTCTGAGCGCACCTTGAGAAGAAAATCATCATCCGGATTTTTTACTGTTTGGACTGCTGTGGCTGTTTTAAGAGAGCGACACTATTGCGGTAAAATGTGTGTCTTCATCCAAAGCATCGTGCAAGATCCGGTGCGAATCCGCGCGTGACGCAATAATTGGCTCACTGATATCTGTTGCTTCTCATCTTGTCTGCGACCCTGCGTGAGCAATCGGATTTGGGCTTTTTGCATTGCTTCAGCGAAAATACTCGATTGCCGCTGCAATGATCCGCTCTTAGGATTCACGGCGCAGTCATAAGTTCAGTACGGATTCAATCTTGAGGCGGGCGATGGCGACAGGTAGCTAAAACAACGCATTCGCCAAGGTTGTCATCTTGCACTTCAACCCAACCACACCCCTACAATGCGCTCCTTTTTTTTCGCAACTCTGCTCCCGCTTTTTCTACAAGCACCGCTGCCCGCTGCTCCTCCAAACGTAATCCTCTTCCTTGCGGATGATCTGGGCTATGGCGATCTGGGCTGTTTCGGCAACTCCATTATCCAGTCGCCAAATCTTGATGCGTTCGCGAAGGAGGGCATCCGTCTGACCCAGTGTTATTCTGCGAGTGCCGTGTGCAGTCCCTCGCGTTCGGCTCTCCTCACCGGACGCACTCCATATCGAAATGGGGTCTACACTTGGCTGGCGGAGAACTCTGAGGTGCACCTGCGGCGGAGTGAGGTGACGCTCCCGGCTCTTTTGCAAAAAGCGGGATTTGCGACAGCGCACACTGGGAAGTGGCACCTCAACGGCTTGTTCAACAACCCTGCCCAGCCTCAGCCCGGCGACCACGGTTATGATTGGTGGCTGGCCACTCAGAATAACGCGGCTCCCAGCCACGAAAATCCATCAAATTTCGTGCGCAACGGAACGCCAGTGGGTGAACTGCAAGGCTACTCCGCGCCCCTTGTGGTGGGGGAGGCAATGCACTGGCTTCGCGAAAAGCGGGATCCGGCGAAACCATTTTTTCTGACGGTTTGGACTCACGAGCCGCATTATCCGATTAAGTCGGACCCGAAATTCAAGGCACTTTATCCACAGCTAACGGATGATGTACAACGCGAGCACCACGCCAATGTCACTCAAATGGACGCGGCCTTCGGGGCACTTTTAAGGACGCTTGGCGAACTCAAGCTTGAGGAGAATACATTCGTGTTCTTTACCTCTGATAACGGACCCGAGGGCGACGGCGTCAAGTCCCCCGGACGGGGTTCCACCGGGGGTTTGCGCGGGCGCAAGCGTGACTTGCACGAGGGCGGGATCCGGGTGCCTGGGATTGTGCGCTGGCCTGGAAAGATCCAGGCGAACTCCACGCTGGATGTTCCCGTCATCGGTAGTGATCTGCTCCCCACCGTGCTTGCTTTGACGGGCGTGGATGCCGCTTCGCTGGGCAACCGCACGCTTGATGGAGCCAACATTCTCCCTTTGCTTCGGTCTGCCACCAAAAATGTTGAGCGCACGCAGCCGCTTTTCTGGCGCTTAGACATGGCTCCGAACGCGAAGATCGCGATGAGGGTAGGGGATCTGAAGATTCTTGGGGACGAGAGCCGGCAAAGTTTTGAAATGTACGACTTGAAGATGGACCCGCAGGAAACAACTGACTTGAAAGAAAGCAGGCAAGTGGAGTTTGCGAAGCTCAAAGAACTTCTGCTCGCTCACAATGCGTCAATCGAAGCCGAAGGGCCAGACTGGTGGAAGCGGCTTAATCCTAGTGGTGGAGTCGCTCCCGGAGCCAAGCAAACGAAAAGGCAGGGACAGTGATTGTCAATGGACTTGTTCCAGACTGCAGGCTTGTCGGGGTTGAAAGGAGGTCACTTGCCTCCCGTTTTCAATTTCTTCAATTCATTCGGTGAAGTGACAAACTTTTCGAGACCCGACATCGAGGACTTCACCGCGATGACACCGTTTGAAGTTATCTTGCGGATCATAACCACCCATCCCTGCAATTTTGCGCCGCTCTCCGTGGTTTCCTTTGGCGCCAGTCTTTAACTTTTTTAAAAATAATCTCACCGGAAGTGAATTCGAAGGTTTTTTCAACTCCCGGCGGCACCTCTATCTCTTTGGTATCTTCTTTGATCAAAGACTGTTTTTTTGTCCCTATATCGATCCGATCGATAAAATTGAGATGGATACTTGCCGTGCCAGACGTGCTCTCAGCTTTATTTTGTTTAGACGCGCATCGAGGCGCGCGGCACCGACCATTCTCAAATTGACCGGATCCCTGCAAGGCCAGCAGCGGCAGGGTTCGCATTTTTCCAGTAAAATACGCTTATGAAAAACACCCTAACCTTTGCGATATGCCTGTTGTCATCAATGCTTGGACTCACGCGCGCAACGCGCGCCGAGGACATCGTGATTTACGGCGCCACCTCCGGCGGCATCACGGCGGCGATTCAGGCGGCGCGCGAGGGGCGTACTGCGGTGCTGATCGAGCCGACAAAATTTGTGGGCGGCCTGACCACTGGCGGTCTCGGCGCAACCGATATTGGCAACAAGCGAGCGATCGGCGGGATGTCCCGCGAGTTTTACACCCGCATATTTGAGTATTACGCCGACGAGTCGAAGTGGAAGCAGCAAACCCGCTCTGCTTATTTCGAGCGCCGTCCAAACGGCAGCACTGCAGACGAGGGAACGATGTGGACTTTTGAACCGCACGTCGCCACGGAAGTATACGACCGGATGCTCAACGCCGCGGGCGAGAAGGTTAGCGTAGTCTTTGGCGAACGCCTCGACTTAAAGAACGGTGTCGTCAAGGAGGGCGCACGGATTGTGAAAATTGTGATGGAGAGCGGGCGCAGTTTTTCCGGCAAGATGTTTATCGATGCCAGTTACGAAGGAGACCTGATGGCCAGGGCGGAAATCAGCTACCATGTGGGACGGGAAGCCAACTCGATATACGGCGAAACACTGAACGGAGTGCAGGTCGGGCACGACATTCATCACCAGTTTGAAGCGAAGGTCGATCCGTATGTAAGGAAGGGTGATCCGTCCAGCGGCCTGCTGCCTGGGATTCAGAGTGAAATCCCGGGGCCAGACGGGTCCGGCGACCGAAAGGTGCAGGCGTACAATTTCAGGATGTGTACGACGGACGCCGTGGAAAATCGTCGTGACTGGGAAAAGCCCGCCGGATACGACGAGCACTGGTTTGAGCTCGCCATTCGTAATGTTGAAGCGGGCGACATGCGCGACTCTTGGGCTCCGACTCCGATGCCCAATCGCAAAACCGACACCAACAACAATAAAGCGATCAGCACAGATTTTATTGGACAGAACTGGGATTATGCCGAGGCGGATTACGCGACGCGCGCTAAGATTTGGCGTGCGCACGAGGAGTGGCAGAAGGGTTTGATGTGGACGTACGCGCATCATCCGCGTGTGCCGGAGAAAATCCGCCTTGCCTTTCAGCGTTTCGGTCCAGCCAAGGATGAGTTTACGGAAAACGGGAACTGGCCGCGTCAGCTCTATGTGCGGGAGGCGCGGCGCATGATTTCTGATTACGTCATGTCCGAAAAGAACTGCCGCCGCACCGAGGTCGTTGAGGATTCAGTTGGCATGGGGGCTTACAACATGGACTCCCATCACGTGCAGCGGTATGTGACAAAGGAAGGTTTTGTAAGGAATGAGGGTGATGTTCAAATCG
>JBILLC010000050.1:0-8762 GCA_044376275.1 Chthoniobacteraceae bacterium
CTCAAGCCGTGGCAACCGACGCTCATGTACCGGCTGCTCGAGTTGGTGCGCATCCCCTACGAGGAGCTGGCCGGAACACCGGAGGGCATTATGACATTGCGCGCGTTGAAAGCGGAGCCTCTGGATGAACTGCTGAGCGATGCTCTGTGGGAGGAATCGCTTTTATTTGCGATCTCCGACAGTGCCTTGGAGCGGATGTTGCGCTATGTTTTAAACGCTGAGCAAAACGTTTCCCTGCTCAAGGAACGCATCAAAACCATCCGCAGCAAACCTCTTCAAACCAAACCATGACTCTCGCCGATCAACTCAGACTGGAAGGTAAAGAAGAAGGCAAACTGGAAGGCTTATCCGAGGGTCAGCTACGAGCTTTTCGGACGGCTGTCCAACGCAACTTGGAAATCACGCACGGATCTTGCCCTGAAGGAATCCGCGAGGCATTGGACGTCATCGAAGATCCGAAGCGGCTTGAGCAACTCCTTGAAAGCGCCATCCGCTCCGAATCGCTTGAGGCTTTCGCTCAGAAGCTCTAAACCAGACCTGCGCGCTGCGGATAATCAGCGCAGACGAACAGAATCAAAACAGGCGAGGCTGCTTTCATTTCTTACTGCTGAATCGCACAGTAACTCAAAGGTTATCCAAAAATAATTTCTCGTTCCGCGCTTCGGCTCTAGCGTACCGCTAATTAGCTGTGCCGTGACCTACAATTCGAACTCGCGTGATTCCCGTCATCCCACTTACGAGGATGATGCTCGCCCAACGGCCGCCTCGGAGCCCCAACCGCAGTTTCCCACTCAGCGTTTGCTGGCAGGCGCCAATCCTGGCTCAACTGCCTAGCATCGGTCCAACTTCCATTCACCACAGGATGCTTGTCGCTCTGCTCAAAATCCTTACTGGACTGCCTTCAGTCCGGCTGCCCCTTCCGCTTTGAGATACCCCTCAGCTCGCTTGGACAACCTGCCCTCTTCCACCTTCAACTCTGTCTTACTCAGTAAAATCTCGGTTCGCGGTACCGGAAGCAGCTTCTTCTGTAATTGCTCAGCAGTTACCCAATCACGTTACTGAGCACCTGATGGCTGATTGCCAACGCATTACCATGCTGAATTCCCAATTTAACCAGCTCGCGCCCATTATTCTACAGATCTAATTATTCTGCGAAAAGCACCTGCATAAGGGCGTAGTGACCGGATAAACTTATGCCACTTGTTTCTTTTGCCCTTTAATCCACGCCGCTGGATCCGCGCATGTTAATCGGTCATCCTTGGCCATGCCGTTTTCACAAATCCCAACTGTTCATCGCGTGACGCTGTGGCGCGTTTTTGTTCTGCAATGCCTTACACTGTTTGCGGTGGCCGCAACCCACGCCGACCCGACTCCCAAACACAAAAAAGTGGTTGTACGCCCGTTTGAGTCCGGCGACAGAGTTTGTTTTCTCGGCGACAGCATTACAAAAAGCGGTTCCTACCACGAGTTGTTGGAAATATTTTATGCAGTCAGGTTCCCGGATCGAACCATTGACTTCTTAAACTGCGGGGTGGGCGGCGATCGTGCAAGTGCCATTCTTTCCAGCCAAAATTTCCGGCTTGAAACAGATGTCTTTGCACTACAGCCCACAGTGGTGGCGGTCATGCTGGGCATGAACGATGTGGAGCGGAACTTGTACCGCCCGCAAGCTCAGAGTGAATCCATCCAAGCGGCCCGAAAGGCAGCTTTGGACACCTACCGCACCAGCCTTGCGAATCTGGTTCAAACGCTAAAAAAAAGTGGACCGCGGGTCGTTGTGTTTTCACCCTCCGTCTACGAGGAGTCCATAGCGTTCTCTCAACCAGAACCTTTGATTGGCTGCAATGCAGCTCTGGCGATCTGTGCCGACATCGCGCGCGTGGTGGCGCAGGAGTCCGGTGCGGAATTTGTGGACGTGCATGCGTCCATGGATGCTGCGAACCGAGATGGGCAGGCGATGGATCCTGCATTTTCCATCACGGGTGCGGGACAGTCGTGGAACGACCGTGTTCACCCCGGTCCGGTCGGACATTACGTGATCGCGCATTGCGTTTTGAGCGCACAAGGCTTGTTGGACGCCCCCCTATTCCACTCCCGCCGCGAGGATGCAGGGTGCCGGGGTATCCCGACCTTCCGAAGGCGCTTCTAGATTTGGGAGACGAGCGCCGGCGCATTGCCGAACTGCTAAGGGAAACCGCAACGCTCCGATACGCGATGGCGAAGGAACACCTTGATCCGGTTGCTCCGGATAATTTTCGCCGTTGGTTGACTGAAAAACGGGCTGCCCTCCAAGCAAGGGGAAACGACGCGCAGTGGATCTCCAAGACACTTGATCTCCTGCCTCGCGAAACGGCGCTTCAAGCCGAGGTGCAAAATTTCACTCGCGAGATCCGCAAAGCAGCGGCCTCAGAGTAAATCAAAGCTAACGGCAAGCGCTTTGTATTGTGCATCACGAAATACAAACGTGTCCCCACCGCTCGCCGGTGTTGTTTAATAATGAACCGTTTCATCCGGTTGATGTGCTGTTAAAATCCGATACTCTCAACGCGTATAAAAAATTGAGAGCCGCCCATGACTAACCCGTCTCCGCACATCGCTACAGAGTCAATGGCGAGGATAAAATACGGTGTCTCGTGGCTTACGGTGTCTCGTGGCTAAAGGTTTGGAGCCGTGACCGACCCTGCCGGTGGATTGATTAGCCATAAAACACGCACTTTTCTTCCAAACCCTTGATCACGTCGGATATGAATCCAGCCTAATGCTCCCGGCACGCGCGGTATTGACTCACTTTTTTGCTTTGCCGTTCAATGGCTCGGGGGCGCCCTTGTCACCACCTTGCTCGATCATTGCGGGATAAATGCCATCCCACCAATTGTCATAAGCCGCAGCAAGCTTGGCGGTGACGTCGGGCTTGGATGAAGACAAGTCGAGCTGGCACGCCATGTCATGGGCGAGGTCAAAAAGCGACCAGTTGCCTTGTGCAGTGACGCCCCAGTGAACGGCGGCGTTGTCTTTTGTGTAAGTGGCGCGCCTCAACCCACCCTGCACCTGCCGCAGAGTCGTGCATTGGCTGGCGTACTTCAAACACTCGGGGCTGCTGCACGGCTCACTGCGCACCAATAAATAATCGCCGCTCTGGACGGCTACCATCGCGTATTTGTGATCGGCCGCGAGTCCACTGGGCCAGCGGCCAACGTGGTGGAACAGCGCGCGGTCGTCGTGCCAGGAAATCGGACTGACGGATTCGAGGAGCGGACAAAGTGACCACCCATCGAGCTTTGGCAGGAGATCAGCTGGAACTTTTGCACCGGCGATCTCACAAAGCGTGGGCAGCACGTCGAGGTGCGCGGTGAGATTGTTAACCGCATGGGGCCGCCATCTTTCCGGCCATTTCCAGAAGGACATAGCACGCGACCCGCCGGGCCACGCTGTTGCCTTGCAGCCACGCATGCCTGCGTTGTACACGTCGAGCCCGTGCGTGCCGCCATTGTCATTCATCCAAACGATAATGGTATCCTTCTCGAGCCCACGGTCCTTGAGGTGCTGGGTGATGCGGCCCAAGTTGTAGTCGAGGTTCGCAACCATTCCTAGAAATTCAGCCTCAGTATCATCGACCTTGCCCATGAAAGGTGCTTTGAAAGATTCCGGTGCTTTCACAGGAGCGTGCGGGGAGTATGTGGCAAGGTAGCAAAAAATGGGTTCCCCTTCGCTTCATCGATGAAGGCCATGGCCTCATCGAATAGGACGTCCTCGCGATAGCCCTTGCGCTGCTCGCGTTTACGATTGCGTGTGATGACGGGATCGAAATGCACAGTGGCCGCTCCCGCGTTAGTGGAGCACCAGTCGAAGCCGCGCCTGTCTGGTCCGTATGTGATTGCCAATTGCCTGTCCCCTGATTTCCTGACCTGCGTACACAAACATCGGCCCGATTCGTTCCGTTATCGAAGCTGTCGCTCATTAATTCAGTTGGAAACACCTCCAAGAAGCTGCTCCGCAACTTGGTTGCCGATTCGTTCGGAGGCCTCGCGGGGAAAATGGCATCCTTGCATGGGCAACTGGCTTTGCCTCACGAAACGATAGAGGTCGTTCACCGGGATCTGGTTTTTACGCATGACTTGCAGTGCGACTGCGTTGTAGGCCTCAGCGTCATCAGGGTTGCTCCCATTGTTCGCAGGCGTTGTGGCGGCCCACATCAGGCGCCGACCGGTCTTCCGCAATTCCATGACGAGCTTCTCGAGCTCCGCTCCGTAACTCTCCAGCGGGATGCAACGTGTGTAGCCTTCCTTCGGCTCCCTCGAGTATTCCTTCCCCCGCATCCATTTCAGAGCGTGCTGGCCCCAGTTGAACTGGATGAGGTCGAAGGGGCGCCCCAGCTCTTGCTCCGGTTCCTTCACCTGGAGGCGCACAATCTCCGCCCAGTCGGGCTGATAATCGAAGGCGGTGGCTCCTGTGCGGACGTTCGCTTTGTGGAGCAGCGCACTGCGCAGGAAAGTGCTGTATTGCCCGACGATGGAGTCACCGAGCACGAGAAGGTTCGGGAGATCGGGTTCGTTGCCCTCCAGCAACACTTCCTCAATTTTGTTCGCAACCACGGAAGCGATCAGGGAGACGCCTGCATCGGTGAGGAGGAAATCCCCAGAGCGCTGCATGTCCTCGCGGCGGATGCGTACATACTCGTAAAGGTCGAGCAACATGGCGCGACGTTTATAAGCGTTGTCGGTGAGGGTGTGATTGCTGGCCTCGACTTGGGCCGCGGAAATCGCAGCTGTCCCGTCAGGTACGGGGACGGACGTGGCCCAAATCCATTTAGTTTGCCGATCAGAACCCGACTTGCCGAAACCGTCTAGGAACTGTCGGAACTGCGCCGTACTCAGCGCTGGCTTTCCTGTGTGAGGATTTATGCGCGCAGCTTCCAACCCGCCGGAATAGAGAACGAGATCATGCTTCGCAACCAGAGCCGGGAGTTGCGCGAGGAATGCATCTGCCTCCGCCTTGCCGCCTGCGGGCGCGGCGTGAAACTCGACGCTGATGCGGGCCTTCAACAAGTCCCTCAGCGTCTCGGCATACTGCGCGCCCACGGCATCGCCAATGAACAGGGCGTTTTTGGAAGGTACGGCGTTTTTGGGGATGGGCAGAGCCTTCGCCACATGGGCGACCACCTGCCCGGCCAGTTGCGCGGAGCCCTCCGCTGAGAAGTGGACATTGCCGGGGTCAGCGAAGATTGCTTGTGCGTTGGACGTGGCTTGCACCGGGTGGCGTTTGACCGCGACGTCGTTCGGCTGCTTCGCGCCCGGTGTGCTGCGTCCATCGGTGATGAGTTTTTCGAGCAATGCTTTCATCTCAGTGACTTTTTCCGGCATCGTTGCGGCAAGGTTCTTCGTTTCGGCGATATCATTGGCGAGGTCGTAAAGCTGGATGGGCTGCGATTGGTCGCCGCCCTTGCCCCAGCCACCGGAACCGGGCGCGGCGATGTATTTCCACTTGCCCTGCCGCACGGAGGGCACTCCGCCGATGGAGCAGTTCACTGCCGTTTCGCGGATGGGCCTGTCTTCACCTTTGAGCAGCGGCAGCAAGCTGAAGCTGTCCTCGCCGACGTGATCCGGGAGTTTGGTTTCAAATACATCGGCGAAGGTGGCGATAAGGTCCGCCTGCTGCACGAGCTGATCGCAGGTGCTGCCCGGTTTTACCTTTCCGGGCCAGCGCACGATGAACGGCACGCGGTGCCCGCCTTCCCAGGCGTCGGCCTTGTAGCCACGCAGGGGGCCGCTCGGACAGTGGCCCCTTTTTTCGAGATCACTGCCGCCGATGTAGGGGGCGCAGCCGTTGTCGGCGGTAAAAATGACCATCGTATTTTCCGCCACGCCTCTTTTTTCCAGCGCATCGAGCACCCGACCCACGACGGCGTCCGTCTCCATAACAAAGTCGGCGTAGGGATTGAGTCCGCTCTTGCCTTTCCACTCCTCATTAACCGCGAGGGGAGTGTGGGGTGCAGTGAATGGAAGGTAGAGGAGAAAGGGGGGGTTGTTCGTCGCGGAATCGGCAATGAACCTGACGGCACGGTCGCCGAGCGCAGGCAGAATGGGCTCGAGAGTCCAGCCTTTCAATGCAGGGCCCTGGATGCTGGCCTGATTATTTTTGAGAAGGTCGGCGTCGAGAAAATCAGACGGAATGCCGACGGTGCGGTCGTTTTGGATGAAGCAAAAAGGCGGATGGTTGGGCACGTCGGTGCCGAAATAGGAATCAAAGCCGCGGGTCGTCGGGCCTCCGCCGATGGGTTGGGAGAAGACCTCGCGCCAGACCACGCGATTGGCCTCTGCCGCGCTGGCCGCTCCATTGGGCTTTTCCTTGAAGAGGGCGGCGCGGTCCTCAGGGATGGGCCAATCCCAGCCGAGGTGCCATTTCCCAATGCAGGCGGTGCGATAGCCGTGTTGTTTTGCCAAGGTTCCAAGCGTGACGCGATCGGGCGCAATGAGCGGGGCTCCCCACAAAGGCACGATGCCAGCCTGCAGGCGCGTGCGCCAATGGTAACGCCCGGTGAGCAGAGTGTAGCGCGAGGGCGAGCAGACGCCGGACGAGGAGTGTCCGTCGGTGAAGCGCATCCCCTGCGCGGCGAGCTTGTCGAGGTGAGGCGTGTGGATCTTGCCGCGCTCCGGGTTGTAACACTGCACATCACCGTAACCGAGGTCGTCGGCGTAGAGGATTACAATGTTGGGTTTTGATGAATCTGCAGCGTGCAGCGCGGCCGGCGGGGACGGCAGCAGGGCGGTTAGAAATGTGAGGGTGTATTTCATAACTCTTGATTACGGCTTTCTTTGATTCATCGGCTCGATTTGATTCATTGGCCAAAATCCGTGGAACTCATTTCACGCGACGTTTTCAGTTCATCAGGGCGTCACTCCAAGGAGAAACGCCTGAATATTTCTCGGGGAAAATCAAGAGTGTGGCCGAAAAGCGCAAAAAATAAGAGGAATCGTACGCATGATTCGTGTCGCTTGGTCGGACGTCGGCAGTTTCATTAGCTCACGACGTTCGGAGCGCTTATTCACGTCTATTTCTTCTGCGTAAACGATGGATCAGACATGCCATCTAAGTGATCGTCAAATCTGCCGGAGTAAGAGTGCAATCAGGGTGACAACTCATTGCCCGTCGATCCCTCGCACCCCTTCGCGATCAATAGAATACCCGCAGTAGTAAATTTGGGGACATAAATTTGGGGACAGGCAATTTCTAAATTCTGAAGGCTTGAACAGCCTCCGCAAGCGTCCCAGCCTTGTGAGGCGGTCAATAATTACGCGTACCCACAAATGAGCACAGCAGAACTCTCACTCGAACTTAGACCGAGGACCTTTGGCATGATCGGCGTGATCGTCGGATTCCTTGGCTTACTATCAGTTCTTGTTGGCCCAGTCATCCGCGACGCGATCATTCCGCCACCACCCGCCGAGAAGCAATTCGCTGAAACCATCGTCAGCCTCAAGCAGCACATCACCGCAAAACTCAAAAAGACTTCGCCAACTCCGGAAGCTCCACGTGAGCGGTTCTCCTCACAAGAGCTGCCTCATACTCTTTCCTTGGCATTCGCCGGATTCGCGATCATCGGCGGGGCGGTGTCTTACCTTCGTCGCGAGGACCATCGTTATGCCTACGTTGCTTGCGGCGTGGGCACCGTTACATTGGTCTGGCACACACTGATTCTGGCACTCGCGGTCGCCGTTTTGTGCGTCATCCTCCACTACGTCCTGCCGGATGCTTTATCCTGATTCGCGATCAGTGAGGGCGGGGACAGGCAATTTTTAAGCCTTGCTCCCGCGCTCACACCAATCCAGACGCTGGCAAAACACTGCGGCATCGAGCCGGTCGTTCTTCGCCCCTTTGCCGCGCTCATCCCATTCCTGGGGTTGCACCACGTAGCTCTTGATGCCGAGTTCCTCGAATCGGCGGTGCAAGTGGAACCCGAACGCTCCTCACAGGCGATCCTTTGCACGGGCTGTGGAGTCGCCCCGTCGACCTGACGCCTTACCCCTTAATGTTGGGCATGGTTGTCAATGCAGGGTTCGATCGAATCAAAGGAGATCGTTGATTGGGATGGATTGATGGTTGTCATGGCCTTTAAGCTCACGGGTTCTCGCGCCCCCGACCAGCTCATGTCGTCTATCAATCATGCCAAGCAGTAAGAAAATGCTCTGCTTGACTCGCGTTGTCTTGTCCCTGTTGCTGGCAATGAGCGCGGTGGATGGGGGTGAACTCGAGGATCTCGGCGTGCCGGTTCACAAGGCGGCCTTGCTGGAAACCATCATCGGACCGGACAGTACGGGCACCAAGGACATCGTTTACATGACCTTCGTCCAGGGTGCGGCTTCGGGGTTTGTTCTGGCCGTGGACCCCGACACTGGAGAGAGCAGTCAATATGGGGCGGGGAACGACACCTCCACCTCGTCGTTATGTCTGGGGCCGGATGGGAAGGTTTATATGGGCACCATCGGGAACGCTCTGATCTTATGCTTTGACCCGACGAAGCCCGAGATGGGCTTCAGGACGATCGGGCGTCCGTCCGACACCGAGACTTACATCTGGAAAATGTGCGTCGGCAAGAAGGACGGGAAAATCTACGGATGCACCTACGGCAACGCAAAACTGGTTTCCTACGATCCAGCCACCGACCGACTGGAAGACCTCGGGCGGATGGATGACATCCAAGACTACGCGAGATTCGTTGCTTCGGGGCGCAACGGGAAAATTTACATCGGCATCGGTTCGGTGCG
>JBILLC010000051.1:0-8746 GCA_044376275.1 Chthoniobacteraceae bacterium
CGCGCCGGTGAGATCAATTGAGGCCGGTCTCGGGAAGGGCGCGTAGGATGGTCTATCCCACGCGTCTTTTCGCATCGCCTTGAATCCAAGACCAGAGGGACTCCAGCGATGCTTTCACGCGTGGCTTGATTTCTTCGAGTTCGAGGGTGCTGAACTTGCAACCTTCATCGGGGGTTGATTTAGCGTAGAGGTAAAACTTGATCTTCGGCTCGGTCCCAGATGGGCGCACTGCGACGCGACGTCCGTCTGCAAGTTCGAGCATCAACATGTTTTCCTTCGGAATCCGGTCGCCCTCGACATCAATAAACTCTTCTTTTGCAAAATTCTGGATCTTGACCACAGCGGATCCGTCCATTTCACGCGGGGGATTTAATGCGAAAGAATCCACCAAGCGCGCGATTTGTGCGGCACCCTCGGCTCCTTCAAAGGTGAGGGATCCGTTTTGCTCCCAGTAAAAACCGTAGGACGAATAGATTTCATCCAGCAATTCGGGCAGGGTCAGACCGCGCGAGTTTGCGTAGGCGGCGACCTCGGCGAAAACGATCGCTGCGCCGTTGCCGTCTTTGTCACGGACAAAATCCGCAGCGCTGTAGCCGTAGCTTTCTTCGCCACCACAAACGTAGTAGCTGGAGTGCTGAAGCCGGGCTGCGCGGGTTTCAGATTCGGAGCGGGTGCGATATCCGGCACGGATGTCGGCGGGCAAAGCGGCCTCGTATTTACCGAGTTTGCTTCCGATGTATTTGAATCCGGTAAGAGTCTCGACGCACCTGAGCCCGTTGGCCGTGGCGATCGCCTTTTGAAGGTCTGTCGTTACAAAGGTTTTGATGATCACGCAGCGCTCCGCGTTCTCGGGAGTGATGACTCCCTGCTCTTTGAGCTTGTGGATCCGGTACCACGCCATCAGCGAACCGATTTGGTTTCCACTAAACAGCTCCATACTTCCGCCGCGGGTGCGAACGGCGACACCCATGCGGTCGCAGTCGGGATCGGTCGCAATGACCACGTCCGCGTTCTCCTCGGAGGCGAGTTTGATTGCCAGCGAAAGTGCTTCTGCGTTTTCCGGATTCGGGCTTTTGACCGTCGGGAATCTTCCGTCCTGAATTTCCTGCTCGGGGACGGTGCTGCAGGTGAGGCCAAGACGGCGGAGCATTGGAAGGATGATGATCCCTCCGGTGCCGTGGATGGATGTGAAGATGAATTTCACGGCGTTTGCCGATGCGACCATGGGTTTGTCGAGCACGAGTGTCTCGAGCCGCGCCATGTAGGATGCATCGTTTTCAGCGCCCAAAACCGTCACGCTCCCATGTCTTTCGGAAGGTAGCGGGGTGTATGCGTCGGTCTGGATACTGTTGACCTTGTTAATAATACCGCTTGCGTGCGGTTCGACTACCTGTGCCCCTTCGTTGAAGTAGACTTTGTAACCGTTGTCGTGCGGGGGATTGTGGCTGGCCGTGATGACGATGCCTGCCTGCGCGTTCTGTTCGCGAACAGTGAAGGAAAGCTGAGGCGTGGACCGCGGTCCTTGAAATAGGAAAACATCAACTCCGTTCTCCGCCGCAACCTTCGCCGTGAGCGCGGCAAATTCGCGTGAAAAATGGCGGGTATCATGTGCAACCACTAGGCGCGGTTTGCCGGCGTGACCGTTTTTTGTATGAAACTCTCTGAGGTAAGCGACAAGCCCCTGGGTGGCGCGGGAGACATTAAAAAAATTCATCGCGTTGGTTCCAACGCAGGGGTGCTCGGGACGCCCGAGTGGTTGTGGATGGCCGCGTTCGGCGGTTGTGACCGTGCGTCCAATTGTGCGACCGCGCAACCCGCCGGTGCCGAAGGCTAGTGTTCTAAAAAACCGGTCGTTAAGTTCCGTCCAATTTGAGGCATCCAAAAGCTCTGCGATACTGTCCGCAACGACGGGATCCCTGGAGCTCGCCAGAAGCTGAAGCGCGTTTTGAACGCTCATAGCCAGTAGGTTTCCCGTTTCAGCTGCCTTCTCAAGGCGCCCAATAAGATCATTCATGGGTGGAATGGTTGCTGATTTTTTGCTGTGTGTAAACGAGGGGATGTGCAATCTGCCCAAGAGAAGAACGAGGGCGATTTTGCGGCAAGACGCGTCTGCACCCGTCCATCGACTCCAAAGAAGGGGGGGCGTGCGGTGTGTAAATCGGGGCGAGGCTTGTGGCTGGAGGGGGGCGGTCGGCGGGCCTGCTCGGGTCGCTAATTAGTTGGACACGGGTTGTGGTTTTCAGTAGCCAAGTAACTATGGCTGTTAAAGTTTTAATCACTGGCGCTGCGGGCTACCTCGGTTCGACGTTGTGCCAGCACCTTCTGGCTTCGGGACATCAGGTGGTTGCTTTGGATAACCTCACATTTGGTCCCGCTAATTTGAATCATCTGTGCGCAGACCCCGGCTTCAAATTCGTCAGGGACGATTGCCGCAATGAGGCAACCCTCAAATCCCTGATGCGGGAGGTGGATGTCATCATTCCTTTGGCAGCGGTGGTCGGCATGCCCGCCTGCAATCGGGATCCATTGCTTGCGCAGTCCATCAATCTGGACGCCATCCGGATGATCAACCGCCTCAGGAGCGCGTCCCAGTTAGTGGTGTATCCCAACACCAACAGCGGATACGGGGTCCAGTCCGGCACGAGCTTCTGCACCGAGGAAACGCCCTTGGAGCCGATCTCGGTGTACGGCCAGACCAAGTGCCAGGCGGAGCTGGAGCTGCTTGATTCGCCTAATTCAATCACGCTTCGATTGGCGACCGTTTTTGGCATGTCGCCCAGGATGCGGCTCGACCTACTGGTGAATCACTTTGTCTACGCCGCCGTCACCGACGGTTACCTCGTGATTTTTGAAAAGGATTTCAAGCGCAACTTCGTCCATGTGCGGGACGTTGCGGACTGCTTTGTGCATTGTATTGGAAATGCCAGTCAAATGTCCGGTCGCGCCTACAATGTCGGTCTCGAAACGGCTAATCTTTCGAAGGCGGAATTGGCCCAGAAGGTGAAGGAGTACGTTCCGAATTTTTACATTCACTATGCCGAAGTCGGAAGCGATCCCGACAAGCGCAACTACATCGTGTCTAACCAACGTTTGAAGGAGGCTGGATTCGAGGCGAAGCGTTCGCTGGATTTCGGTATTCCAGAATTGATCAAGGGCTACCAGATGTTCGGGCGGGGCCAGTATAAGAACGTCTAGCCTGTGGACTTCCCAGATCACTTAACAGCCGTGATCCTCGCTGGTGGTCTGGGGACTCGTTTGCGGGAGGTTGTCCCGGATCGGCCAAAGGTTTTGGCCGACGTTGCTGAAAAGCCGTTTCTCTCTTACCTCTTTGAGCAACTGTTGGCGGAGGGTTTCCGTTCGGCGGTCCTTTGCACAGGTTACCGGGCGGAAATGGTCTCAGCCGAGTATGGCGAGGCCTACGGAGCGCTTCGCTTGCGGTACTCGCGTGAGATGACACCGCTTGGAACTGGCGGTGCGATCCGGCAGGCTCTGCCTCTGTTGGAAACGCGCTACGCGAGCATTCTCAACGGGGACTCCTTTTTTGGCGCGGGATTTCTTTCCCTTTGGAAAGCGGTGCGTGCCAGTGGTGCAGGCGCCGGAATGTTGTTGGCTCAAGTGGCGGATGCGGCCCGGTACGGACGCGTCGAGATCAGTGACGCTGGCTGGATTCTTGGATTGCACGAGAAGGACGGGAGTAACACGCCGGGCCTCATCAATGCGGGGAAGTACATTGTCCAAAGAGAGTGGATCGAGGCGATCCCTGAGGGGCGCCCGGTTTCGCTTGAAAGGGAGGTTTTCCCGGATTGGGTAAAGCGTGGATTCCTGGGAGTTGAATCCGCTGCGCCATTCGTGGATATTGGCACGCCGTCTTCGCTAGCTGAGGGACATGAATTGTTTAGAAACATCGAGTCCACTTCTAGAGTTGGAGGCTCTTGAGTCCCCATCCCCATGATCATCACTCGCACCCCATTCAGAATCTCGTTTTTTGGCGGGGGAACGGACTATCCGGGTTGGTACAGGCAGAACGGAGGCGCGGTGCTGGCCACAACCATTAACAAGTACTGCTACCTGACTTGCCGTTATCTGCCGCCCTTCTTCGAACACAGAATTCGTGTCGTTTATTCGTTCATCGAACGCTGCAATGAGATCGATGAGATTCAGCATCCGTCGGTTCGCGAAACTTTGCGGTATTTAAATTTCACCCGGGGTTTGGAGATTCATCATGATGGCGACCTGCCCGCGCGAAGTGGGATGGGCTCAAGCTCGGCTTTCACGGTCGGTCTCTTGAATGCGCTTCATGCGTTGCAAGGGAAGTTCATTGGCAAGAGGCAGCTCGGCATGGACAGCATCCACATTGAGCAAAACATCCTGAAAGAAACGGTCGGATCTCAGGACCAAGTGATGGCTGCTTATGGCGGATTCAATCGGGTGCTGTTCGCCGAGTCGGGCGGGATTTCCGTCGAACCGGTCATCACTTCGCAAGATCGGCTGAAGGAGCTTTCCAGTCATCTGCTGCTTTTTTACACGGGAATCAAACGGACCGCGTCCGATATAGCGGGCACCTACGTGGACTCGCTTCACACCAAGGACCGTCAGCTCCGGGAGATGCGCGGCATGGTGGATGAAGCGCTCCGGATCATCTCTGGCGGTGAGGATATTCAAAAATTCGGAAGTTTGCTGCACGAAGCCTGGGTTTTGAAACGCTCGCTGGGGGCTAAAATTTCGAACTCAGAGCTCGATCAAATGTACGAGCAAGCGCGAGCGGCCGGCGCCATTGGAGGAAAGCTCACGGGGGCGGGGGGAGGCGGTTTTTTACTGCTGTTTGCGCCACCGGAGATGCACACGAAAATCAAGGAATCCCTGCAGGGTGTTCTGCATGTTCCCTTTGATTTTGAATCCAGCGGAAGCAGGGTCATTCATTTTGATCACGAAGAGGATTTCTCGGCGGCTGAAGAGGAAAAACAGCGTCTTGGAAATATGGTCTACCGTGAGCTCGAATAGATCGAGCAGCCCTTGCAGATTGGCTGCTGCCGGTTGCTCTTGGAGGCGCGCACCCTTTGAAACGGGATGGCCTTGGATCTCAGTTCCCAATCGGGACGCCGTTTGCAATGCGTTCAACGGCCTTGGATGGAAGCCAGCCAGTACCGATCCCCGGAATCGCACATTGGAACCAGCCAGCGCTTTCCCCAAGAATTCGTAGCCGGCTTCCCACCGGAAGTTCTCCAAGCGACCGCGCCGGATCAGCCGGCGCTCCACGAACCGTGACGCTGCGTTCTCGCACCAGCGCTGCGTCTGCTTCCATCGCGGCATCGTATTTCCAAGCCCCGCCCAATGCAGCCAAGCATAGACCGCAGACCGCGACCGAGGACGCCAGCTTTGCACGACGCCCCACAGTCGCCAAGCCCCACGCGCCCGCACAAAGCCAGAGACCTCCCGCCAAGAACCATAATTCCATGCCGACAGTTTTTGGGCTGCGGAGAGTGTTCCACCAATATCGCGGCGGGGTGATTGCTCCAGTGGCGCGTCGCGCCTCCTCCAGTGCCTTTAGTGAGTCCCTGTGACCGGGGTCGATGCGAAGAGCTCTTTCCCACTCCAACATCGCTCCCGCGGAGTCGCCAAGTGATTCCCGTGCGCGGGCAATGTTAAATCGCACCGATGCATTGTCTCCGTGGGTGAGTGCCAGCTCGTAGGCTTGCTCAGCTTCAGTGAATTTCCCCTCCTTGAATAACGCGTTTCCTTTTTCAAATGCTGCTGGCGCAGAATCCAGCGCATACACCGGTCCAGCCAGACCGAAAAACAGCATCAATATCGCAACTGCGAAAAGCTGCGCCAGGGTTGAGGAGTTCCGCGCCAAACGGGTTTGACGCAAGGCGAGGGGCAGGGTGATGAAGGAGGAAAGGGGGGCGTCCATCAGCAGATTGCCTCAAGCAGGGTTCGCACGCGTTCACGCTCTTCTCCTCCTATTTCAGCTTGGGATTTCATTCCGCCGAATCGGAGGTTTGCGTCTGCATCAAAAAGCCAGCGCAAATCGTTTGAGCGCTTTTCATCCAGCGACAGGGCGCTGGAAACATCTGAAAGGTCCATTGCATCGGCTGGAAGACCGTTTTTCGCAGCCGCCCGCAGCTGCAAGATACGCTTGGCCTGCCTGAAAAACGATTCGCGTTCGGCGTTTACAAAAAGCTGCTTTTGAATCTGTGCGGCCTCCTTCAACAGTCTCGGTGCGGGCCCAGCGCTGGCGATTCTCCGCGCATTCCAGCGCATGAACAAGCCCAGTAAAACGCTGCTGCCAAGCACTGCTTGAATGCCCCAGAACCATTTGCGGCTCTTCCAAAACTCGTGACGATTGACTGGGGGCTGGGCGTTTTCCATGAGGACCGGCGTCGCCTGAGGTGCATCTTCTGAAGATGGCTGCTTTGACTTTTTGACGTTTTGATCCGAGAGGGATGCCGCAGTTTCTTTTTCGATTTTCTGCGACTCAACCTTCGGGGCACCGTCCACGGTGAGGCCCGCAGGGATGCTTTGCTGGGTTTGGTAGCTTGCTGAGTCCGGATCAAACGCGGCGAACTCAAACACTGGCGATTGCGTTTGGTTCTTTTCAGGCACCGCTGCGATTTTGAAAGTCTTGATCCCGCGAAAGCCGAATTCATCACTCTTGGAGAACGAAATCTCCGGGGGGTAGATGCGCCAGCCGTCCATATTTTTGACGGGTGGAGCCTCGATGCGATCAAAGTTGCCCTCCCCCTCGATCTGCAGGGTCATGACCAAGGGTTCGCCCATTTTGATGCGGGACTGGGCGGCGTTGGCGCTGAAGCGGAACCTTCCGATTGCGCCGCGAAAAGAATCGGGTTTTCCCTCTGCGGGTAGTTCGGCAACTTGTACGGGATGCTCGTCAAGGGACAGGCGTTTTTCCTGCAAAACGGTTGGTTGGTTGTCGAAGGGGAATCCATCAAAGATTCCGCCGAACGGGCCCCTGTTGGCATTTCGCTTTTTTTGAGCGGAAGCCATTTGGATATTGAAGTGGATCGGGCCCAGAGGAACCTGGCCGCTTTTAATTGCGGTTAACACGGTTTTGAAGAAAAGCGTGTCGTATTCACGGCCGTCCCGTACGAGCTGGCGTTGCTGCGGCTGTTGGAAGGGGACTTTGGTAAACGCATCGGTCTCGAACTGAGGCAGGCGTTCGATTCTCCAGCGCACGTCCGTGGGAACCAGCAGGCGCACTTCGACAGGGAACGCCTCACCGACGTAAACCGGCCTGCGTGGAATCTCGCATTCCACAAACGGCATCGCTCCGGGTTGCTGCGAGGGATCCTGTCCGGCGTCGAGCACGCGCAGGACGATGGGTTGAGTTTCATAGCGCTGTCCCTTCACCTGCACGGGAATCGCCGGAATCGCAATTTCACCGAGTCGAGTGGGGGAGACCAGATACCGGTGGGTGATGCTCACTGAGAGCTCAAAGTTGTTGAGCGTCGTTTGAATGGAGGGACCCAGATACTGCACCTGCGCGCCTTCGATCGCGATCTCTGGAGGTTGTCTCGGCTCCTGCGAACCGTTCACGGTCAGCGCGAGTTGGACAGGTTCTCCAGCCGTTGTCGTGGGTGGTTGCAGTGACGCAGTGACGGAGATTTCCGCCGCCAGCGATTGGATGGGCGCAAGGCACACGAGTCCCAGCACAAGAGCCCACAACACCCTGAAAGACCCCGACAACGAAAGAAGACGCCCGAAGGTGGCGGGTCTTGGGCTCATCCTGCGATCTGCGCTGGCTTGGACACGTATCATTTCAGGAACCGAGGATTGTGAGGCGAGAGTCTGGGTTTCGGCGGCGAGCAGGGGTGAGTGCTGGAGTTTTGATGTGGTCGCGATCCCGTTGCGGCAGGATACTTGTCACCAAGTTTTCCCTTCTTTTGTGCGGGCCGCATTTTTCTGCTGCTCAGTACCCCACAAGTTGACTCTTCTGTCCTCGCTGCGCAGTGCTTCCAACAGGGCTGCCGCCTGCTCACGCGTGATCTTGCCATCACCGCCCTGCTGCTGTTCGGGTTTCTTTTCCTCCTGTTTACCGTCCTTGCCGTCGACTGGGACATTCTTGAGTTCACCACGTTCTTTTTGCTCGGGGTTTTCCTCCTCCTTGGTGGGAGGAGCCTCGCCGTCTTTTGGTTCTTTTTTCTCCCCATCCCCCTGTTCGTTCTCCGGCTTGCCGGTTTGATCTTTGCCCTGCGGATCTTTTTGTTCCTTGGAGCCGCGTTGCTTTGACGAGTCTTTCTGTTCGTTTTGTTCCCCCTCCTTCGGCTCAGATTTTTCGCCTTCAGAGTCCTGCTCGTTCTCCTGCTTGTCTTTGTCGTCTTTTTTGTCCTTCTTATCGTTCTTCTCGTTTTTCTGCTGGGGTGGTGGTGGCGGTTGGGCGAGCAATTTCTTCACCAGATCCCGGTTCGCGGCTGCATCTTCGAAGGATTCATCCTGACGGATGGCCTCCTCGTAATGGTCAATGGCCTGCTGAAGGGCGTTGGTGTCCTGACCCCGGCGTCCCTGTCTTGCTTGTTGCACGAGGGTGTTCGCGAAGTTGTACTCCGCGCGGCTGCGAAGGGTAGGGTCTTTGGAATTGAGTGCCTTGCCAAAGGCATCGATTGCTTCCGCCCATTGTTTGTTTTTGTACGCGGCAGCTCCAAGGTTGAAGGCGCGTTGCGCGGAATCACGGTCGGCTGCCAGTTCCGAGTTGAATGCTTCCTGAGCGGCCGCGTATTCGCCGGCATCG
>JBILLC010000138.1:0-5979 GCA_044376275.1 Chthoniobacteraceae bacterium
CTCACAATCCAAGTAAAACGGGCAAGACACTGGGTGAAACCAAGCCGAATCCTCGGTTTAAATAGGCCTGTGCCATGAAAAACCCCGATGCCATTCCAGAAATCGGAAGGGATCTGCGCACCAACCTCAAGGACTGGCTTCAGAGCGCCAACGAAACCTCAGCGACCGCACTGATCGAGGGGCTTTACCCGGTTGTAATCCGGATCATTCATAATCACCTGCCTCGCGGCGCCGCACCCGACGACCTGGCACAGGACGTATTCCTTCAGTTCTTTCGAACGCTCGCCCGCTATGACGAAACAAGACCGCTTGAAAACTGGATTTCCCGACTCGCGTTAAATGTCTGCCTCAACGCGCTCAGAAGCCGAAAGCGCCGTCCTGAATGGCGTCTCTCTGACTTCACTGAATCTGAACAGGCTGCAATCAAATCACTCCTCGAAACACCGTCTGTGGAGACAGCAGAAGATCGCGATCTGCACGAAATCTTGCGAAAGCTTCTACACACCTTATCCGCCGAGGACAGGATTGTCGTACAACTCCTCCACATCGAGCAAAAGTCTGCTGCCGAAATCGCAGCAATTACCGGATGGAACAGCACCGTCATTAAAGTGCGGGCTTTTCGGGCGCGGCAGAAACTCCGAAAGGCGCTGGAGTGCCTCGGTTATCCCAGATCGTTATGAGAGCTGTAACCAAACCACAGCCGCGGTTTAAAAACGTGATGAAACCAAAACATGATCCTCTGGAGCGGGTTTTCGCGGGTGCGCGCAACGCCCAAGCTCAGGTTGAGGGCCAAAACTCACCGCCGGGATTCAGCACAAACGTGCTGCGAGCGCTGCGGCATCCAGATGACGATGCGGTAGTCTCAATCGAGCCCGCAACTTGGGAGCGTCTATCGCTTGTGGCGATTCCAGTCGGAGCGTTGATCGCACTCGTATCGCTGCTGCTCGCCGCATTCCAAACAAATTTTGAGGGCTATCTAACCGAGCCGGAGAGCATCGCAATCGCAGTCATCAACGAGACCATCGCGCCATGAAAACTTTAAAGATCAGCATCTACCTTTGCATTCTGTTTCTCCTTGGAGCGGCTTCGGGCTTCGGAATTTCCAAAACGGGCATTCCTTTCGCCATCCGCGCATCCCAAAAGTCGGAAGCCGCCATTGTGGATCGCTTACTCAAAGAAACCGAAAATCGTCTCCGCCTGACAGAGGACCAGAAGCCCATTGCGCGAAAAACCTATGAGGAAATGGCTAGCGGCATCCGTGAAATCCGTCAGGAAACCTCGTTCAAAATTCGCGAATTAATGATGCAAAAATGCACAGATCTTTGGAAACACTTGAGTCCCGAACAACGCGTTGAGTTTAAGAAACTCAATGAAGAGCGCAAACAACGCTGGAAACGCTTCCAACCATGACTGGCGGCAAACGCATCCTCATACTGATTGCACAAGCCACGTTCTCGTTCATCGGCCTTATGCACGGTGCCGAACCCAAACGTGACCCTGAACAGTCTTTTGTGTTTCTGGATTTTAATGCGGATGGAGCACTTTCTCGCGATGAATTCGCACAACTCAAAGAGACGGTTCCGTTTTTCAAAGACCACCCGCTTTCCATCGGCTTTGTTTTCTGGAAATTTGACTCCAACAGAGACTCTAAATTGTCACTAGAAGAGTTCCGCACTTTTGTGCTTTCAAGTCGGAAGGACAATTCCGCGAAGCAGAGCGAGAACGTGCCCTCTGGAGAACAGATCCGGCCAGTGACCTCTCCAGCGAGTTCTGAGGACTTGGCCTTTTTTGAGAAGAAGATCCGCCCTGTGCTCGCGGAAAACTGTTACAAATGTCACTCGTCAGAGTCGACGAGCATGAAAGGCGGTTTACTACTCGACAGTCGCGATGGCATCAGGAAGGGAGGCAATAGTGGACCGGCAGTCATTCCGGGCGACGCGCAGCACAGCTTGCTCATCGAAGCCATTCGCTACGAAAACAAAGAGCTTCAGATGCCTCCTCAAAAGCACGGCGGAAGACTTCCTGACCACGCCATCCGCGATTTGGAGCGCTGGGTGCAGATGGGCGCACCAGACTCAAGAGAGAACACACAGCCGATGGCGGGAGGAATCAACCTGGAGGAGGGGCGGAAACACTGGTCTTTCCAGCCGCTCTCAACTGCCAATGCGCCAATGACCCGCGACAACACATGGCCGAAAAAAGAGATAGACCGCTTTATCCTCAGCAAACTCGAGGCTTCCGGACTTCGACCAGTCGAAGATGCAACTGTTCAAATGTTAGTGCGCCGCTTGAGCTTCGACCTAACAGGACTTCCACCCTCGAAAGAGGCGCTCAAAAAAGCAACGCAACAGGATTCACGCCAGTTTGTAGAGGACTATGTAGACGAGTTGCTTTCATCGAATGCGTTCGGCGAACGCTGGGCAAGACACTGGCTGGATGTCGCACGTTACGCAGACTCCTCAGGACGCAGCACCAACGTATTATACCCTCACGCATGGCGTTACAGGGACTATGTAATTCACTCTTTTAACCAGGACAAACCATACGATCAATTCATTCGAGAGCAAATCGCAGGCGATCTTCTGCCAGCAACAAGTGCAGCAGAGAAAAATACGAACTTAGTGGCAACAGGCTTTCTATCGATAGGCCCGAAGCAACTCGATGAGCGGGACAGCTTGCAATTCAAATTGGACACCATTGACGAGCAACTCGACAGCGTGGGGCAGGCAATTCTCGGACTCACCATTGGCTGCGCCCGCTGCCACGACCACAAGTTCGATGCGATCCCACAACAAGATTACTACGCGCTCGCGGGAATTTTTCGAAGCACCGAAACGCTGTACGGAACCGTTCCAGTAATTACCAATGCCCATCCCTCCAGTCTCAACGAATTGACCGCGCCTGCCCCCCAGATTGAATCGAAGTTCAGCCGGTCGCAGTTGAAGAATGAAATCGCGAGGATTGAAACGCAGATCAAACAAATTTACGGCAGCAATTCACCAAGCAGTTTCAAGCTGCCGGACGATCCCAAGAAGGTGCGTGAATCGATCGCCGCGCGTTCACGCCTTGCCATGGTCACCCAACGCCTCAAGGAGACAAAGGACGACGGCTGGATGACTCCACTGGCAATGGGGGTCCGCGACGCCAAGGCACCCGCGAACATGCCTCTTTACTCCAGAGGCGATCCAACAAAGCCGCTAGCCACCGTCCCCAGAGGGTTTCTTCAGGTGCTGCCCGAGACTTCCATCTCGTTGAATCCATCTTCAAGCGGCCGCCGTGAACTGGCGGATTGGATCACCTCCCCGCAAAATCCCTTAACCGCCCGGGTCTATGTGAACCGAGTTTGGAAGCATCTTTTTGGTCGAGGTCTCGTTGCGACTCCCGACAATTTTGGAGGCTCCGGGGAGCGACCCTCGCACCCAGAACTCCTTGACCATCTTGCGGCCGCGTTCATAGCGCACGGATGGAGCTCGAAATGGCTCATACGTGAGATCGTGCTGTCACGCACATACCAGCTTTCCTCAAAGTACCACCCGTCGGCTTATGCTCTCGACCCGGACAACGTTCTTCTGTGGCGGATGAGTCCTCGTCGGCTTGATGCCGAGGCAACGCGGGATGCCATGCTTACGGTAGCAGGCAAGCTTCAAGCGCGGGCTCCCGTTGGATCAACCGCCGCACGAGTGGGCGACGGCTTCGCCGGACTCGCCGCAGCTCTCGAGCCAAAAGAGACCGAAGCTGGATATCGCTCAATCTATCTCACCGTGCTGAGGGACCAGACCAACAGCGTCCTAAGCATCTTCGACTTCGCGAACCCAAACGCAGTAACCGGAAAACGCGAAGAAACCACCACTCCGGGACAGGCTCTGTTTCTGCTCAACCATCCAATGCTTCATTCACTTGCCGAAGCGTGGAGCACGCGGCTGCGTGCGTCGTACGAATCTTTACCCGCACAGGTGATCGCTGCCTATGAAGACGCTTTTGCAAGGCACCCATCCGGCGATGAGGTCACTGCGAGCGCCGACTTCATAGCAAGAATGCAATCCTCAAACCAGATCGCCGTCTCGGGAAACCGGCCCTCCGAGGCCTCGAATCCAACATCGATCGACGCGCTCGCATCATTTTGCCACGCTCTTCTGGTTAGCGCTGAATTCAGGATCATCCAATAAATTCAAATAAGCGCTATGCAAGCCTCCTCAGAGCTTTCCAGGAGAAACATGCTGAAAACCGTCTCGAGTGGATTCGGTTACCTAGCACTGATGGACCTCATCAAAGGCCGGTCTAATGCGGTGCACACGAGTGGTCCGCTCGCGGCGAAGCAACCCCATTTCCCGGCAAAAGCGAAGCGAGTGATTTTTTTGTGCATGAACGGCGCACCGTCACATGTGGACTTACTCGATCCAAAACCGGAACTCGCACGCGCTTCTGGACAGATTAGCCCCCGGGGATCAGGCGCCTCCGCAAAACTCATGTCATCCCCTTGGAAGTTTTCGGCGCATGGCGCAAGCGGAACCGAGTTTAGCGAGCTTCTACCCAACATCGCTTCCCATGCTGATAAACTATGCGTGATCCGGTCCATGCACACGGATGTTCCGGCTCACGGCCCCGCAAGCATACAGCTCCACACCGGAAGCTCACAGTTTATCAGACCGTCGCTTGGGGCTTGGACGTTGTACGGCCTTGGAAACGAGGCTGAAAATCTTCCGGGGTTTATCAATCTAAGTCCCACGATTGCAAACGGTGGAGCCCAAAAGTATGGCAGCGCGTTCCTTCCAGCCGCCTTTCAGGGCACACCCATCGGAAATCTCGGACCTTTTGGAAAACCAACCGGCGAACTTCGAATTCAAAACGTGGGCAATCAACGGCTCTCGGCAAAGCAACAACGCATTCAACTCGACTTCATCCAATCTCTCAACAGGCAGCAGGCGACGCAGGACGTAATCAACCCACACATTGAAGGCATGATCGAGTCGCTTGAACTGGGCTTTCGGATGCAAAGTGAAATCCCCCACCTTTTTGATTTAAGCAACGAAGATACGGGCACATTGAATCGGTATGGCATCGGTTCCAGCGCTACGGATTTCATGGGCAGACAATGCCTGCTTGCCCGGAGGTTTGCGGAGGCAGGCGTTCGCTTCATCGAGGTCAATCATGGCGACTGGGATGATCACCGCGGGATCAACGAGGAATTGCCAAGGCATTGCAGGGAGGTTGACCAGCCCGTTTCGGCATTGCTTGCCGATCTGGAGGAGCGCGGGCTATTGCAAGAGACTCTCGTCATGTGGGGCGGCGAATTCGGCCGTACGCCCCATGCGCAAGGCAACGGTCGGGACCATAATTCAAAGGGATTTTCAATCTGGATGGCAGGTGGCGGAATCAAGGGGGGCATCACCCACGGTTCCACGGATGAACTCGGTTATGAGGCGGTAGAGAAACCAGTTCATATCCACGACTGGCACGCGACAATCCTTCATCTTCTTGGGCTGGATCATGAGAAGCTTACTTACCGCCATGCGGGTCGTGATTTCCGACTCACGGATGTGAAGGGCCAGGTGATTGCTGAACTCGTGAGATAACAGCGTGCCACTGACGACTAATGAAAAGAGTGATCCTGCAGCAGGGAACTCCCGATAAGCTCCCGATGAGCTCCCTGTTTACCAGAAAATGCCCGGAGTTGGCCGGTCTGCAACTGGGCGTACGATTTACCTTTCGCCAGTCGCTGCACAATTGAAATACTCAGCGCCAGCATTCTCGGCGTGATGATTTTGATCCGGCTCGACCATTCCCACATCGATCTCAGCCAGCCTCAAAAGCAAATCGACCCCGATTGGCTCCTCGGTCATCCAAGGGAGCCACACCGTCCGCCTCGAGTGTTTCTCAATCACCTCCGTGATGTAACGATGTTCCGCAGCCTCGCGCTCAGCCAGCAACGGGTCGCACGAACCGCAAAGCATGAGACTCTGGTTGATTACCCATGCGAAT
>JBILLC010000466.1:0-2744 GCA_044376275.1 Chthoniobacteraceae bacterium
TCAATCCCCGCTCGACGAAGATCCTCTTGCAACGAGGCAGCCTCATGTACGGGTGTCGCTTCCGGCAGAGTCACGAGCAGCATTCGCGTGAACGAAGGATCGCGCAACTGTTTAAAGAGCTTTGCCACCGGCATGAACTGCTTCGAGCGGGCCTGCATTTCCAACTGTCGCTGGAAGGATGCGCTGGCATCCAGCAGCAAGAGCGTATGCCCCGTCGGCGCCGTATCAAGCACCACAAAGCCAGACTCGCCCACGGATACCTCTCGGGCAAATGCGCGAAAAACGGCGATCTCCTCAGTGCACGGCGAGCGCAAATCCTCCTCAAGCAAAGCCAGGGCTGCTGCATCCAATTCAAACCGATGGGATGCCACGACCTCACGCTGATACAACTCGGTTTCCAAGGCTGGATTGATTCGGCTCAACGAAAGCCCCTCCACTTTTCCGTTCAAGGTTTGGGCAATGTGCGCTGCGGGATCGGTTGTACTCAGATGCACTCGATGCCCGCGCTTTGCGAGAAGCACTGCAATGGCGGCGGCAACCGTGGTCTTACCCACCCCACCCTTTCCCATCGTCATCACCACTCCACCGCCCTGCGCTTCGATTTCCGAGACGAGACTGCACAACGCTTCCATCTTTGGCGGACGCCAATTCCTGACCGCTGCAGGCCGCAAACCGACATTAGCCGCGCCCTCCTTCAAGCCGTCATCCACAGTATCCCTCAAGCCGTCCTCAAGAAAGCTACTCAGACTGCCGACCCCAAGGATATTGAACGCACGAAGTGCGACTCCGAAACTTGGTAAACTCCCGATAAAACTTTCGGCAGCTGAAAGTGCGGCTTCTCCCCTCCGTTGCATCGCAAGCGCCACTGCATCGAGACTGCATGTTGTTTTAAAGAGGCCATTCACGACCAACATCTGATTGGCCACGCCGATTCCTCGTAGTTCCACCGATGTGCGTTCCGCTTCTCGCAGCGCGCTCGTCTGAGGCCGCGCGACAAGTACAAGCGTTGTGAGCGCGGCATCGCCAAGAGCCCCTACCGTCGCTTCATAAACACCGCGCTGTCTCTGCAATCCTGCCAGCGGCCCAAGACAGGAGTAGCCCGAAGTGTTTTGAGCCAGGAATTTGTCCCACGCCTTGGCAAGCCCCATCAAACGAAGCGTGTGCCCGGTCGGCGCGGTATCAAATATCACATGATCGAACCCCGCAGCCGCCGCAGGATCGCCGATCAGTCTCGAAAACTCATCAAAGGCTGCAATCTCCATCGTGCATGCCCCTGACAACTGTTCCTCGAGGCTCTTGAGAGCATCCTGCGGAAGCAGGCCACGCAGGGGGCCGATCACACGCTCGCGATACGCCACGGCGGCGCTCGCTGGATTGATGTTCATGGCGCTGAGCCCATCCACGCCCGTCACAGATTTTGGCTCATTGCTGAGCGTTGTTTGCAAGACCTCCTCCAAATTCGAGGCTGGATCCGTGCTGACCAGCAGAATCAATTTGCCCGCGCGCGCAAATTTCAGCGCGGTGGCGCAAGCCAGACATGTTTTTCCCACTCCGCCTTTGCCTGTAAAAAATAGGAAGCGCGTAGCGCTTTCAACTTCTGGTTTGAAAGAGGGAAGTCTCATTGCGTTTCCTGCGGCTTGTGATGCGCTGCCCTGCACCAAACGGATCTTTCAATCTTGTTCGGATAACGACCCTGAAGATGCAAAACATTGTCCCAGAAAATCAGAGGAAGCGCTTTCGCTCCCTCAGTCTCGAGTCGTTCTTTCACTGCAGGATTCTGGATGAAGGCCAGAGGTTGTTGGGCGAGGTTGTACCTCTGCACATCGACCCCATGCGTTTGAAATTGGTAAAGCATCGCAGCAAATGCGACCAAATCGGGATCAACTTGAGGGCCGCACACCCCTGTCGAACAGCACATCGCTGGATCGTAAACTTGAATCGAATTCATCGATCGCCCCTGAAAGTCAAAACCCGTTTGAGACAGCCCGCCCCTCAAGCCATCCAACTTCTAAATCGCGTTTAAACCGCAATCCGAATGCCCCAAACCGTCCCGAGCAAATCAGCCGCAAATAAGGAGCCAATCCATGCCAAAGCGGCTGATTCTTTTGGCTTCGCCAGCTCGAGTTTTGTGTAATTGACACAATAGTCTTATAAATCGCAACTGGATGCGTAGCATCCGCACCTCACACCCGCTTCAATCGCCACCCTATGAGTACTCCAACCGAATACCGCTTCTCCTTTGGCCCATGGAACATCAGCGAGGGCGCCGACCCTTTCGGCCCCAACGTCCGCGAGGCTTTTCCACACGGAAAAAAATACGCGCTCTATAAGAAGCTCGGATTCGATGGCGTGCAGCTCCACGATGACGACGCCGTCCCGAATCTGGATTCGTTGTCGCCCGCTCAAATCATGCAGGGCGCCACCGCCCTCAAGACCGTTCTAGCCGACGAAGGGCTGACCCCGGAGTTCGTGGCGCCAAGATTATGGTTTTCGGAGCACACCGTTGACGGATGCTACACATCCAACAGTCCCGCTGACCGCGCCTATGCATGGGATCGCACCAAGAAGTCCATCGATATCGCCCGCGCGCTCGATTGCAAGGCGATCGTTCTGTGGCTGAGCCGCGAGGGCACTTACATCCGTGAAGCCAAGGACGCGCGTGTGGCCTATGAGCGGCTGCTTGCCACGGTTAACGCGATGCTCGAGTACGATCAAAACATTGAAATCTGGATCGAACCCAAGCC
>JBILLC010000288.1:0-3929 GCA_044376275.1 Chthoniobacteraceae bacterium
CGACTTGCCGTGGAGTCCCACGCTCGACATCAGGCGGTCCATCATGAAAGCCGCCCGAGCCATGTAGCCGCTGTCTTCCAAAAAGCCCAGGAACAAACTCAGGATCAGGATTTGCGGAAGAAAAATCAGTACCCCCGTCACCCCGGCAAGCATCCCGTCCACCACCAGCGAGCGAAAGTCTCCTTCCGGGATCGTTTTTTGCAGTAAATCCCCAGCGAGCTTTGATGCCGCCTCAATCCAATCCATCGGCACCTGCGCGAGATAGAAAATCGCGAAGAACATGGACAGCATTGCCCCCGTGAAGCAAAGCCAGCCCAAAAAGCGGTGTGTTAAAACTGCGTCAAGTTTGTCAGATGTGCGGGCGTCTGAGCTCGTTGTTTTCCGAACCGCGGCGGTGACAATTTGCGCAATCCACTGATAGCGCGCATCGATGATGTCCGCCAACGGGTCGATTCCCGCGGATTGCAGGCGCTGGTGGGCTTGAGCGATTTGAGCACGGGCGTTAAGTGGCAGATCGCTCAGGGTTGCGATTGTCTTTTCAGAGGAACCAAGCAGGAGCAGAGATTCCGCCCGTTTTGCGCGCTCTGGCACGCTTAGAAGGGCCGCGAGCGCGAGTGCTTCTTCCTCGACAGCTTTGTGCTGTGGAGCGTGAGAGGTTGACGCCGAGGGAAGCCTTCCCGATAGCGCTTGTTTCAGGGCAATCATGCCAACCCCCGCGGTGGCTACGGTTGGAATCACCGGGATGCCAAGTTGTTGAGAAAGAGCAATGGGGTCCACTCCAATGCCTTGTTTCTCGGCCATGTCGACCATGTTGAGTGCGAGAATAGTAGGCAGTCCAAGCTCCAAAATCTGCGCGGCAAGGTAGAGGTTGCGCTCCAGATTTGTGGCGTCGGCCACCACGACAATGAGTTCTGGCGCAGGAGTGTCAGGTTGCCTGCCAAGGAGCACATCGCGAGAAACCAATTCATCCGGTGAGCGAGCTTGGAGGCTGTAGCACCCCGGCAAATCGATCACAGCGAGTGCCTCACCGTGAGTCCCAAAACAGAAGCCCTCTTTTTTTTCGACTGTGACTCCCGGATAATTCCCAACCTTCTGGCGCATGCCGGTAAGCGCATTGAAGATCGTAGACTTTCCGCAATTCGGATTGCCGGCGATTGCGATCCTTCGCGATTTAGCAGATGCGGGGTCGGGGTGAGTTGTTTCCATTGCCTTGAGCCGGCGCCTGACGCTAAGCAAGAAGCACTCCGCGGGCTTCATTCTTTCGCAATGAGAGCCGGTAGCCACGCACCATGATCTCAATCGGATCGCCGAGAGGGGCAATGCGGACCAGCGTGCACTGCGTACCCTTTGTGAGGCCCATTTCTCCCAGTCGTTGACGGGTTTCCGCGTCCAAGTCGAAGCCTGAGACGGTACCTTTTTCTCCTAATTGCAGTTCGCTGAGCGGGATCTGGGTCATGCCAGGACGGGTTCCACAAGCACCGCTTCCCCTAGTGCGCGCCCAATGGCAAGCCTCATGCCGTGCACCGAACAGATGATTGCCGAGCCGTCCACCACCTTGCAAATCTCGGAAGACTCGCAAAAACCCATCTCGCGTAGGCGATTGCAGTCTTCGACTCCAGACCGGAGCGCGAGGATTCGCAACCGTTGACCGCAACGGGCCGAGCAAAGATTCACTGACGAATCAGGAGGCATGGTTGAAGCTTACTGAGACTGAGAATCAGTCGCAATAAAAAACCGCTGCTCATCGGCTCCTCGTTGGGACGCGCCTCGCACTACCCAGCCTCCGCCGCGGCCCACGGCCTAGCGCTGTCCGTGGGACCAGGTCGGCTCCGATATCCGGCCCAGACCCGACGCGATGGTTGTGCGCTGCTGGGTTTGGATATCCACCAGAACTAACGAACCCGCTTGGGCGCAGGCAATATGCCTGGAGTCGGCGCCCCAAACTGGATCCTGGCCTTCCCCTAACTGGCGAACTTGCCCTGACGCGAGATCTAGTACCGCAACCGAAAAACCGCCGCCCGCGCGTATGTTGAAGGCCACTTTTCTGCCATCGGGAGACCAGTTTGGCTCTGTGTTGTAACCTTGTCCGGTTCGTATCAGAGAGGATGATCCCCCGGAGGCTGAGACTCGGTACAGCGATGGACTGCCGCCGGAGTCACTGGAGAATATGATTTCCGATCCGTCTGGGGACCAAGTGGGGGAGCTCTCAACTCCGGGCGTGAAGGTGAGCCGCCTTGGGGATCCACCGCCGGAATCTGTCACGTAAAGCTCCGGATTGCCGTCTTTGCTCAGCGTCACGGCTATTCGATTGCTTGACTTTGAATACGCCGCCCCTGAGTTCGTTCCCGGAAACTTCATGATGCACCGGCGCGAACCTGATGCCAGGTCTACCTCGTAAACATCCGCGTAACCACTTTGGTAGCCGGTGTAGGCGAGTTTAGATCCATCGGGTGAGAGGGCGGGCGATACGCTGATGGCGCGGTCTTTGGTGAGTTGGACAAGATTGGCGCCGTCTACATCGACCATGTAGATTTCCTTTGTGCCTGTTTTGTTCGCGACAAATGCGAGGCGTGTTCCGGCGATGCCTTTGCTACCCGTGATGGCTTCCACGATATCGTTGGCGAAAGCGTGAGCCTGAGCCCGGATGGAGCCTGAGTATGAGCGGCTGAGTATGCTCTTGCCGGATCGATCGGTGAGGCTGCCGTTGAGACTGGATCCTGATACGTTGCCGGCGACTTGAAAGTTGCCAGTGCGCGGCGCCCCGATGGAGAAAGCTCCCGAGAGTTGCAAGTCTTTCTGGACTAGCTGCAGGAGGGTCGCTCCATCCGGGCCGCTGATCCCGTTCAAGCCGATCGCGATTTTATCGCTCTTTGTGATGGTGATGAGCGGGGCGTCCTGTGCTGTCGCAACGGGGGCGCATGAAAGAGAGCCGACTAATGCGAGCGCGCTAAGGAAAGATCGTAAAGAGCCCAAGGAGGGGGCGGTGGACGTTAGGTGGCAATTGAAATTCGAGCCAAGGTGTTGCTGAGGCTTTTTCGGCGAGAGTTGCATAGGTTGTTTGGGTATCAATGTCTGTTGACGCTTACGGCTTTACTGTCAAAGAAAAGAAGCCGTCTGAGGCGCGTTTTGGACGGCATTGAGGGTTGGTCTGCAAAAGTGTGCGGCCTGTGATAACGCCAACGCCGCAGGTGGGGGAACCTGCGGCGCGTGCATTTTTAAAACGAAAAGATCGATCGCTTACTCTTTTTCCACGCCGCTGTTCCAGTATTTTTGCATTTCCTCCGCGCTTGGAATTTCCAGTGGCCTGACGACGCGGAACCCTAGGAATTGGGCGTCGGTGTGATACCAGATGCTCTTCGGGAATTGGGGATCCTGAATTTTCCAGTCTGGGTCAGAAAATCTGCGGTTCGCCACGCGGAGTTTGTCTGCGGAATCATCGTCCCACGCTCCGCCGCGGGCGACATGTGGGTAGGGTTTGGTGGCCTTGTTCCAAGGATTTTTTGGCGTGGCGGACCCGTAAGCGTTGGCAGCGTACTGATCGAGGGTCCATTCCATGACATTGCCTAGAATGTCATGCAGTCCCCAGGGGTTTGGCTTCTTTTTGCCAACCTTCTGATATTTGCCTTCGCTGTTCTCCGCCCACCAGCAGTATTCGTCGAGCTTTGATTCGTCATCACCCCAGAAGTACGCGGTTTGCGTTCCAGCCCGCGCGGCGTATTCCCATTCGGCCTCCGTGGGTAGCCGGTAGAAATGACCAGTTTTTGCGCTCAACCATTCGCAGTATTTGTTCGCGGAATGCTGTGTCATCGAGATGGCGGGGAATCCGTCCTTACCCATTCCGAAACTCATTTCCACGTAAGGTTGCGTCGGTCGTGACGAGGCATCCGTGACTCGGTTGAGTTCCGCGTCCACTTGTTTCATGGTGCGAA
>JBILLC010000224.1:0-4760 GCA_044376275.1 Chthoniobacteraceae bacterium
CTCGCATTTCCCCATCCAAAACGGTGAGATTTCCAATTCTTTTTGAGGGCCTTCATCCGGTTTGCGGCCTGTCTCGGATTCGGGACTTCCGATTTTGAATTTGCCTCCGGGAATCGGGAGCATCTCAAAGCTCACCTCTGTTCCGAGAATGGAATCCGAGTATTTCTGCATATCCTTGGCAGACTGTTTTTGAGAGGTCGCAACAATGCGTGCGTGGATGTCGCGGACAACTACTGCTTCGTCCACTTTGCCCTCTTCCTTCTTTTTTGAAACAAGTTTGATGTCGTCTGGCCAAGGCGCGCCCTCATCGATCCAAGCTTTGATCAGGCTGCTGACTTCCTTTGGTAGCGGCCCGCCTTTCTTCTTTGGAGGCATCAAGAGTTCATCGTCCTCCGGGAGCACCATTGTGGTGTACATCGCGCTCTTGGCGGATTTGCCGGGGACCAGTGCAGGGCCGTTGTCTCCGGTAGTGAGCGCTTTCGCCTTGGTGTCAAGCTGGACCCCGCCCTTGACGTTGCCCTCACGGTGGCAGCTCACGCAGTTCAACTCCAGAATGGGTTGCACGTCTTTGACGAAGTCGACGGCTGCGTGTGAATGGGTGAAATAACTGGGCGCGCTGAGCGCGCTGAGCAGAGTGAGCCTGGTGAGTAATTTCATGAGAAGGCCCTCATCTGAGCGGTTTATGAGCGGTAAAGTCAAGTGAGGGTCTCTGCTGTTTTGAGGCGTGAAGCAAAAAAACATGCTAATAGTCATGCCTTCCCAGAAAACAGCTTGCGCCGCTTCCATAGCGGACCGATTTGAACTATCATTGCGCATCCGAGTTGGTCTGGCAGGAACCCTTTCCTTCGGTGAAATCACACCCCATGTCTTTCGAAGTGCTATACGATTGTCAGCGATGCACCGCGTGTTGCCGATGGCCCGGTCAAGTCGTGATCGGAGACCAGGAGATTGCGGATATGGCCCGGCTGTTGGGAGTGTCTGAATGGGAATTTGTCCAGAATTTCACCCGGTTGCGCCCGCGGCGGGACGGACTCTCTCTTTTAGATAAGGAAAACGGCGAGTGCGTTTTTTTGGATGGCGGCGACTGCAGGGTGCAGGCGGCCAAGCCCATCCAGTGCCGCGGTTTTCCCAACCTGTGGAATTTTCCAGGCTGGCGCAGTGTTTGCGATGCGGTTCCGCGCTTGGTGAAAGCTCAGCCGGATCCGTCCAAAAGCGACGCCAGGTTCAGGGAGGTGCACGCGTGATCGGGCAGGGGCGGTTTATTCGAAAAGAAAGCTCACGCCCTCCGATGCGCGGGGCTGCGGGTGTGTTCACCGTTCATCCGCCCGGGGGCTTTACGATTATCGAGCTGATGGTTGCCGTGATGGTTGGGCTGATGATGCTTGGGCTTGCGGTGCCGAGTGTGCGCGGACTGCTCGAGGAGCAGCGGCTCCGCGAGAAAATGGCGTCCTTTGAGGAGGTGGTGCGACGTGCTGCCGCTCAGGCGGCCAGCGCCAAGCGGGAGGTGCGCTTGATTTGGGTCGAGGAAGGCTCGCATCCTGTTTCAAGGGGTGTCCGAGCCTTCACTGATTGGTCCGTGCCGAAAGCCGGTGAAATCGCCAGCCTGACTCAAGCTGCATCTCAGACGGCGCTCGCGCAGGAAGATGCGGGTGGGGGTGAGGGCGTTTTTTTTCCAGTGGGTGAAGGCGCGTGGCTATCTTTGGTGCGCGTCGCGGCGAGAGATGAGAGACCGACTTTGGAATGGAGCTTTTGGCCGTCGGGAATCCGCGAACCGGTCGAGGTGTATTATGAGGGGCCCCTTGGAAAGTGGGCGTTGAGATTCAGCGCGCTCGTGCCCGACTCCGAAACCATTTATTTTCAGTTGAACTGAGGATGACGAGTTTCCGCAACAACCGTGTACGTTTTAATAGGGGGGGATTCGTCCTCTTCGAAGCCATGATTGCGACCGCCATCTTCGCGATCTCAGTGATTGGATTGGCAAGATGCATCGAGGCTGGGCTAACGGCCGGAATGGTGCAGCGTGATGATGCGCGCGCACGCCGCGCGTTGATCAACCGGATGCATATGATCCAAGGGCGTGAGACGAGGCTCGAAAGTAAGCCATTGGGAGATGAACTCAAGGGCGAGTTCAATGGCATGCGCTTGTATCAAAGTGTCGTCGCACTCGAGCTTGAGGATATAAACAAACAGAAGGTGGATGGGATTGTGGAGGTAAACTTGGAGGTGACCTGGGGGGCGGGCGGCGGAAGGGGATCAAAGCGGATGAAGTTTTATGCGTTGCCCTAAGGTCCCTCGCCAGATTGAGCCTTCGGCCGCATTGGCCCGGCAATTCCCGCGGGCCCGGCGCCCAGAAATGGCATCTTCCGCGGCGCGGTGGTTGGCTAAGAGACGTGGGTTCACGATCCTGGAGATTATGGTCGGGGTGGGGGGGGTCGGTTTGGTGTTGATTCCCATGTACCGGTTGGTGTCGGCCCAGCTGCAAGCGCTGCAGGTCTCCCGGGATGCTCAAGCCCAAACTGCGGCAATGGATGGCTTGGCGAAATATTTGCAGAGTATCTTGGCGGGATTGCCGGCGCGTCAGCCGGATTGCCTGCAAGGCATCCCTCGGAATCCTCTCGGGCTCGGTCCTGCGGATGAAATCACTTGGCTGGGACGCCCCGGACTTTCCATTTTAACTTCGGCGGCTGCCGAATCCGATTACTCCGTGACTCTCACGCTTCAGCCCACCACGGCGACTTCCCGGCAGCAGGATTTGGTCATACGTCGTCGGCTGACCACTGAGGTGGATTCTGCCTATGAGTTGATTACGCTGCTCCCTGACATTGCGGCCTTGGAGTTTCGGTACTACTATCCGCAACTCAGTACTTGGCTTGACAGAGTGCAGCCGGGCGACAAACCCGCCTTGGTGCGGATGAAGGTCTGGCGTCGCTCCAATGAGGAACCGTACGAGGTGGTATTATCGGTGCCGTCTTACAGGATTCAGTAGAAGATTTTACCCCATCATGCCGGTTCAGCTTAGCAATCCAAACGCAGGCAAATTTAACTGCGTGGCCGTCCACTCCGTGCCAAGCAACCGAGTTCTGAGGGCTCGCCTGATGGGAGGCGGCTGCTCGAGGGAAGCGCGCCGCTCGGGGTCTGCGCTATTGGCAGTTTTTTGGGCCGTAATTGTGCTCAGCATGGGGGTCACCAGTTGGTTTTTGTGGCTTCAAGAGAGGCTTAAAACTTACGCTCAGGAATCCCGCTCGGCTGAGGCGCTCGCCATGGCGTATTCAGGGATCGCCGTGGCTTTGAATCCCAAGGTGCATCGCTACAGCCCTTTGTTGGAGAGGCAGGTTGGCCCGGACACAGGGTATCGAGTTCGGATGGAAGGGGAGGGTGGGAGGATCAAACTTTCGTGGATTCTTGAAGGGCAGGACCCGCAACGCTTGGCAGTCTTCAAGCAATGGCTGGAATTCGTGATCGGAATCGAGCCTCAGGCTAGGGATCGCTTGATGGATTGTTTGTTGGACTACATTGATGCCGACAATATCTCGAGGCTTAATGGGGAGGAAGATTCTGTGGATTACCACCCGGCCAATCGTATGATCCAGAGTTTGGATGAACTTAAGGGCATCCGCGGAATGGGTCCTCTTCTGGATTACCCAGGATGGGCGGACTGGCTCACCATGGAGAGTCAGGGGCCTTTCGATCTCTGTGAGGCGCCCGAGGAGCTTTTGAGGTTGCTAGGGCTTGGGGAAGGCCAGGTGCAGCGCTGGATTCAGATGCGCGCGGGCATGGATCAGGTGCTGCACACCGCGGACGACCCGCCGTTTTCCAAGGCGGAGGATGTCTTCGCCGCACTGGCGGTCGACCCGCGGCTCCGGAAAGTCCTCACTCCGCTCGTTACGGTCAACGAATCCACTTTCCGAATCTTTTCGGAGGGTTATTCTGCAAAAGTCGTTCGACAAGTTGAGGTGGTTGTACGAAAAGGCACGGGAAATTTTCAGATACGCTCCTGGACCGAATGAAATCTCGCCCCGCCGCTGAAAAAGCGTGCATCTCTCCTGATCCTCAAGGTTGGACATTGCAGTCCGGCGAGGTTTCGCTTTCGGTGCAGACGATTGAGGAGATTGCCCCCAAGGTGCCATCATCCCTCGAGTTGGAAGCGCTGCTGCCCTCTTCGATTCTGGTCACTGAGCGGTTCACATTGCCGAAGGCACCCCGGGACGAGTTGATGGCGATGGCTCAGATCCAACTCGAGAAAGTTCTCCCATACGGCGCCGGAGAGTTCGTTTTTGATTTTGAGGAGCTCTCCGAAAGCGAGGAGGGAGTTGAGATCTATGCGATTACGCTTTCGATGAATGCCCTCAGCAATTGGGCCGCCCCTCTTAGAAATGCAAACTTGGAGGTCTCCAAACTGGGGGTGTACGCGGTCCAGTTGGCGCGCGCCTGCCTCGGAGAAGGACCGACTCTGGTTATATGGCTTGAGCAGGGCGCCCCGTTCCTGTTGATCGCAGCGGCCGGTCGTTTGGTGTGGCTCGACACGTTGCCGAGTTTTAGTGGGAAACCCGACATTGACGAGATGGCGACGCACCTCTCTCGGTGCCTTCTGAGCGCCGAGTTGTCGGGAGCCCTGCACAGCGGCATTACCTCAGCAGTATGTTCTGTTGATGCTTGGACGGATGCAATTCGCAAGGCTGCTCCACAGATCCCAGTCGATGGACGTCTGCCGCGTGCGCTTGAAGCGATCGCAGGAAATTGGCTGCCTGAGGCCTGGTCCC
>JBILLC010000052.1:0-8695 GCA_044376275.1 Chthoniobacteraceae bacterium
CATCCAGCGTGGACACGTCGCTGCCCGTGAAGATGCTGCGCCCATTGAATCAAATCGTTTCAAGGCGCGTCTTTTTTGGATGGGTAAACGTAATCTGGAGCAGCGCCGGCCGTACCGTCTGAAATTGGCCACGCAGGAACTTGATGCTGAGATTGTGTCGATCGAGCAGATCATCGACGCGTCAACGCTTGAATCGGTCGACTCCGGTTCACGTGATTACATCGCAAAAAATGACGTGGCGGAAGTCACCATCCAAACAAGGGGCGCGCTGGTGATGGACAATCATGATCGCAATCCGTTCATGGGGCGTTGTGTGATTGTTGACGATCGCCAGGTTGCAGGTGGCGGGATTATCCATGGGGGCGTCTACGCTGACCGAGCAAAGATCAAGAGCGCGAACATCTATTGGTCTGAGGGCGTTGTGCTGCCAAAAAACCGCGCGCTTCGCAACGGGCACCGTGGAAGCGTGGTGTGGTTGACGGGACTCAGCGGTTCCGGGAAATCGGCTTTGGCCCGTGAAGTGGAGAGGGAACTCTTTAATGGCGGCCGTCAGGTGTACGTCCTCGATGGGGACAACATCCGCCACGGGCTTAATTCAAATCTCGGATTTGCACCGGAGGATCGCGTTGAAAATATCCGCAGGGTGGCGGAGGTCGCGTGTCTGATGGCGGACGCCGGCCTCGTGGTGATTACCGCGTTTATATCGCCTTACAGGCAGGACAGGCGCCGCGCCCGTGAGATTGTGCTCGAAGGCGGCCATGACTTTGTGGAGGTCTTCGTAAACGCACCAATCGAGGTCTGCGAAAAGCGGGATGTCAAAGGGCTGTACTCGCGTGCGCGCGCGGGCGAGATCGCAGAATTCACCGGCATCAGTGCGCCATACGAGACGCCAGACAATCCTGAGATCGTGCTCCAAACCGACAGCGAGACGCTGCAGGAATCCGTCGCACGGGTGCTGGAGTTCGTGATTCCGAGGATCGGACTCGGCGGCGAGGACGACGTCTCAATCTAGTGGGTAGTAAGGTCTAGAAATTCGGCTCCAATTTTCCCCCCTGGGAGCGCGTAGCCCCAGCTGCGCCTTGACGCTGGTTGCACCAAAGAGGTGGCGCAGCAGCCAAGGACCAAAGGTCCAAATGACTCAACCCAGACCAATGTGAGCGTGTCAGCGCAGCTGGGGCTGCGCGCTCCCAGGGGGGACCGTGATTTGTTCTGGTCGGGTTCAATCGCACTCTCCCTCCTGCGGAGACCTGCGGCGTTTCACGCCCAACCGTCCCGCGCACGTTCAACACAGCTGACAATGTTCACTCACTGCTTACAACTGCAAGCGAGAGCGGGTTTGCGCTGGTGTAAAGCGGCGCCATTCCGAAACCCCATCAGGAGCTTGCGCTCGAATAGCGCCTCAATCCACATAGCCATATCAGCCGGCAAACAATCATGACGAAAATGGTGGCTGCGCACAGCTGCAGCATTCCCGCGAGCGCCGAGTCAGCCGAGCGCGTGATCACTCGCGCAGGGACATTGGCAACCAATATCACCGGGATGATCCAGCTGAAAAACGTCTTGAACACGCCACTGTAAACGGTGTCGGGATAGCGGCCGATGTTGAAGAGGTTGAAGTATCCGTAGACCAGTCCCTGGGCGCGAATAATCCAGAAGCACAAACTCGAGAGGCTGAACATCACGCTGTAATGAATGCAGACGCCCAGCAGCACTGCGGCAAGGTAGAGTCCGACCTGTGAAAGACTCGGGGTGATCTGCAGCTGTTTGATCGAGTATAAGAGAATTAGCGTCCCGATCAGCGCGTTTGTGAGGTTATCCAGGCCAAACTGTTTTGTGGAAACCGTGAACTGCGCGTCCACAGGCAGAGTCAGGTAGGTGTCCAGCTTGCCAGTCCGCACGAGCTCCGGAAGGTTGGTGACGTTGATATAAAAAAACGCCTGGAAAATCTGCGCGATGATTTGGTGCGTGCTGATCAAAGCGACCATCTGCCACCTGTTCCAGTCGCCGATCCGGTCAACGTGGGAGAACAACACGTCAATAAAGAGGACCTGACCCAGAAACCAGCACAGCTCCACAACAGTCCAAAGAAGAAAGTTCGCTTTGAACCCCATCTCGCGGATCATCGAATTCCGCATTAGCATCATGTAAATCCGCAAATATCGCATGGGCATGAAGCGGGGCCGCAGGGCGTCAGTCCTCGTCCAAAATGACTTCCTTCACCGCGTCGTAAAGCTCGATATTGCAGAGAGCCGCGATCGCATCGATGAGCGCCGGATCCTCGTCAGAATGTCGCATTTGAGTTGTGATCTGCATGATGGCGTTGAGCCGAAGATTGGATGGGAGTTCTCCCAGCTTGAGAAACCATGCTTTCAACTCATCGTCATCATCGATCACCAGCGATAATAATTCCAGTGAGGCTCGCAGCCTCGGAGACTGCATTGGGTCTTCGGACATTTCCAAAAACCTACATGATCGTTCCGCGCAGAAGCAACACGGCCGAGCCGAAATAAATGAGAAGCCCGGTGACGTCCACCAATGTTGCCACAAACGGCGCGCACGATGTTGCAGGATCTAGTCCAAACCGGCGCAGGATCAACGGGAGCATCGAGCCGGTGAGCGTCCCCCACATCACCACACCGCTGACCGCCACGGCTACCGCGACGCCGAGCAGAAGATAGTGTGGGCCGTAGGCATCTGTGAACTGCGACCAGACCGCGATACGCGCGAATCCAAGCGCGCCAAGCATGCCGCCAAGCGCTGCGCCGGCAATGAGTTCGCGGTGCATGATCCGCCACCAGTCTCGCAGCGCCACTTCGCCAAGCGCAAGCGCGCGGATGATCAGCGTCGAGGACTGCGACCCGGAGTTGCCTCCGCTGGACATAATCAGCGGCACAAATAGCGACAGCACCACCGCTTTCTTCAGTTCATCCTCAAAAAAACCAATCGCGCTTGCCGTGAACATTTCCCCGACAAAAAGCACCACCAGCCAAATCGCGCGTTTGCGGATCATTTCAGCGACGGTGGTCTCCATGTAAGGAGTGTCGAGAGCCTCCATCCCCCCGATCTTTTGAATCTCTTCCGTTGCGACTTCCTCCTGAATGTCGAGCATGTCGTCAACTGTGACGATCCCGAGCAGCATGTCGGATGAATCCACCACAGGGAGTGTGTTGCGGTCGTATTTTTTGAACAGTGAAAGGGCCACCTCCTGCGTGTCTGTTGCGCGCAGAGCCAGAAAGCGGTTGTCGTGGATCGCTTCGACATTCGTCTCAAGCGGACGCACGAGAAATTCCCGGATGTAAACGTCGTCAATCAGACGGCCGGAGGCGTCGGTGACGTAGATCACATTCAGCGTCTCCGAATCGTTGCCGTGTCTGCGGATGTGTTCGAGCGACTGGCCAATTGTCCAGTCGGGGCGCACGGTCAGGAACTCGGTCGTCATCAGACGGCCCACACTGCCCTCCGGGTAGCCCAATAGTGTGCGCGCCACTTGCCGCTCTTCGGGTGAGAGAAGCGTCAAAAGCTGCGTGACAATAGCCGCCGGCAATTCTTCAAGGAGCGCGGTGCGGTCGTCATCCGACATGTCGTTGAGGATCCGCGCCGCTTCCTCGTTCCCGAGGTTTCGTATGATCCTCTCCTGTTCATCGGGCGCGAGATATTCAAGCACCTCCGTCGCGTTGCTCTGAGGCAGGAGTCGAAACACGATTGCCTGGTTCTCCTCAGCGATCTCCGAGATGATCTCCCCAATGTCCGCGGGGGGCATCCCCTCAAAAAGTCCGCGGATCGCACCAAAATTTCTGGTTTCAATCAGTTCTGAGATTTCCGGCCCTAGTAGATTGCCAAGCATGCCTTGGTAGAAAACGGAGGCATCGGCCGCGTGTCCACAGTTTAGAGGAGCTTCTGTGTGTTTTTATCAGGTCTTCCTTGCGATTAAGGCTAAGAGCAGGCCAGCGCGGGCGTTGTCGTTTCGCCCCAATCAGTCCACAAATCACTTCACAACCGGCGCGCCCCTGTATCAGATTCTCGGTTCCGTTGCTCCACCATGCTGTTCCCCCCGAACCGGCACGGACTGCGTCCAAAGTGTCAGCCCTCTTCAATTCCCGCCCGCTTCTTCTTAATTCCTATGAAACGATTCCCTACAAGTCTGTATGCCGCCGCCTCTACACTGGCTGCCTTAAGCTGTGCCCATGCTCTGGAGCTCAAGAAAGGTGACCACGTCGCCATTGTTGGCAGCGGCCTTGCCGACCGGCAGCAGCACTTCGGATGGCTTGAGGCCTTCATCCACAGGGCTTACCCGGAGCTGGATCTGACGGTCCGGAACCTTGGGTTCGCAGGGGACGAGTTTAATGTCCACCCGCGCTCGGACGAAGTCCCTCCGACCGAGTATTTTCTCAATATGAAAAAGGGGGATGTTACTGCCAAGGGAATCGCAAACGGGCAGGTTGGAAATATTGACGTGGTCTTTAAGGCGGGAACTGAATTTCACGCGGGGGTCATCCTTGCCTACTGGGGATTTAACGAATCTTTCAAGGGTGAATCTGGACTCGAGGAGTTTAGAAAGAAGCTCGATGAGTATTTGAAAACGCTCTCGGGCACGGATTTCGGCGCGGGCCGTCCCCGGGTCGTCCTGTTCTCTCCAATTGCCCACGAAGATTTGCGGAGCCCGAACTTTGGTGACGGCACCGCCAACAACAAGAACCTGGGCATTTATACTGCCGCGATGGCTGACGTGGCGAAGGCGAACGGTGTTGAATTCGTCGATCTTTTCTCAGCCTCAAACGAGCTTTACCGAAATGCAAAAACGCCTCTGACCATCAACGGTGTTCACCTTACCCAGCAGGGTGACCGGGCGCTTGCGGCTGTGCAGTTCAAGGCGTTGTTCGCCAAGGAAGCACCCTCCGCCACGGATCCGCAGTTGGAGCGCCTCCGGGTTGCGGTGCTCGAAAAAAACCGCGAATGGCATCACAGATACCGCACGGTCGATCAATTTAACATCTTCGGACAACGTTCGCGCATCAAGTACGAGGGGGTCGACAACGCCACAATCCTCGGAGAGGAACTCGCGCAGCGTGATGTCAAAACCGCGAACCGCGACCTTGTGATTTGGGAAGTGGCCAAGGGGCGTGATCTGCGGGCCAAGGACGATAATTTGCCGCCGGTCTCGCAAACCCCGCCCAACCGTCCGCAGCCTATTCCGTACATGAGCGGCGAGGAAGCCATCCAGCATTTGAGTTTGCCTCCCGGATGCAAGGTCGAGCTGGTTGCGGATGAAACGCGTTTCCCTGAGCTTGTGAATCCCGTGCAGATGAATTTTGACACACAGGGACGGCTCTGGGTTTCTGCATGGCCCAATTACCCGGAAACCACTCCGACAACCTCTGACTTTGATAAGCTGCTGATCTTTGATTTAGATCCGAAAACCGGCAAGGCATCGAAATGCACGACCTATCTCGACGGGCTCAACTGTCCGACCGGTTTTCAATTCTACAAGGACGGTGTGATCGTGATGCAGTCGCCCGACTTGTGGTTTGTGCGCGACACCAATCACGATGGAAAAGTGGACTCGCAGGATGCGCCCCCGGAGAGGCTTTTACACGGGTTGGACGCCGCTGATTCGCATCACGAGACCAACTCCATTTGTTACGAGCCGGGCGGTGCAATCTACTTGAGTGACGGTGTTTTCCACCGCAGTTCTGTTGAAACGCCGTCCGGGCCCGTGCGCAATGTGAACGGGGCGATTTATCGGTACGAGCCGTTGACCAGTAAGTTTGAGCGCTACGTGCCCTATGGTTTCGCCAACCCCCATGGACGCGTGTTTGACGCATGGGGCAACGACATCATCACTGATGCGACCGGCAACGCGAATTACTTCGGCCCGGGCTTCAGCAGTTTTCTCGACACTGGCGCGCATCCCTCCTACCAGCAGTTCTGGACGCGTCCTTCGAGGCCTTGCCCGGGCACAAACATCCTATCAAGCCGTCACTTTCCCGACGATTGGCAGGGCGAGTTTCTCAACACGAATGTGATCAGCTTTCAGGGTATTTTCCGAGCAAGGATCACCGAGGAGGGATCGGGGTTGAAGGGCGAAACATTCGAGCCGGCCCTCGTGCAAACCGACATCGCTGCGAATCCGAATTTCAGGCCCTCCGGGGTGACTGTGGCGCCCGATGGCTCGCTTTACTTCATGGATTGGTCGCAGATGCTGATAGGCCATCTTCAGCACCACTTGCGTGATCCCAACCGTGACCACCAGCACGGGCGCATTTACCGCATCACTTATCCAGAGCGGCCGCTGCTGACGCCAAAGAAAATTCACGGTGAGCCCATTGCTGCGCTCTTGGAATTGCTAAAAGAGCCGGAAAATGACGTGCGACTTCGCGCTAAAATCGAACTCGGAAAACATGACTCTTCCCAGGTGGTCAGCGCGCTGAGGAATTGGGTGCGCCAGTTTAACGCGAAAGGTATTGAGGACGCGCATCACCTGCTTGAGGCGCTGTGGGTGCACCAGTGGCACAACGTTGTAAATCCGGAGCTGATCAACGCACTGTTGAATTCACCGGAGCACCGTGCCAGAGCGCAGGCGGTTCGTGTGGTTTGCTATCAGCGCGACCGAATCCCCAATGCGCTTGATTTGCTTAAAAAAGCGGTGCTGGACGAACACCCGCGCGTGCGGCTTGAAGCTGTTCGCGCCGCGAGTTTCTTCCGCTCAAACGATGTGGCCGCTGCCATTTCGATTGCGCAGGATGCGCTTCGCAGTCCAACGGATTATTACATCGACTACTGCTTTAAGGAAACGCTTAAGCAGCTCCAGTCGCTCACCACAGAAAGTGTTGCGCCGAAGGATCCTGTGTTGCTCTCTGCATTCATTAGCAAACTCGACGACCGCGAATTGCTCGCCTTGAGCCCGGCTACCGAGCCGATTCTTTTCGCGCGCCTTGAGCGGAGGAGCTACGACGTTTCCGCGCGGGAAAAAATACTGGCGGATCTTGCCAAGCTGCATGGAAGCACACGGGGCGACGAATTACTTGCAGCGTTGAGGCGTTTGGATGCGCGTGGTGGTGGAGTTGCGGGCGCGATTGGTGAGCTTGCAAAAGCTGTGTCGATGAGTTCCAAGGCTGCCGTTTCAAAGGATCGCGCTGCTTATTTGGAACTGGCTTCGCAGGCCACGCAGGCAGTCACTCGCAGGCTTGCATACGCCGCAGTGCTCATCAGCGATGGAAACGTCGAGGGCGCCTGGGAGGCTGCCAAATCCGGACCCGGCCGCGAAGCCTTGGTACAGGCGATCTCCATTGTCACGGATCCCACGATCCGCGTGCAATTCCAGACAAAGCTGATTGAGTTGGCCGGCTCTGCGAGCGGTTCCATGCTTCGCGCTGTGCAAAGCGCTCTGCCGTTGATGGGAGTTGCTCACGCTGAGGAAAACTTCGCGCTGCTTTCCAAGCATGTGGTGGAGGGGAAAGAAAGAGCATCAGCAGCGAACGCGATCATGCAGATACCGCGTGCTGCTTGGAAAAAGGAGCTTGCAGCGGGCGTTTGTGAAGCAGTGCTTGCTTACGCTAAAACCATCTCCGCCGAGGACAGGACCAAGCAATCTTTCGTGGAGCTGAATCAGTTCGGCATGGAAATGGCGACGCTGGCGGAGAGCGCCGGCGTGCGCAAGGAATTGCGTGGACTTGGCGTCCCGGTTTTTGTCGTGAAAACTGTGCCTGAACAAATGCGCTACGACGTCCAAAGGTTGGTGGTGGAAATGGGCAAGCCTTTCGAGATCATCTTTGAAAACCCGGATGTCATGCCGCATAACTTGGTGATTGTACCTCCGGGCAAGCACATGGATATCGGCATGGCAGCCGCGACAATGGGGCCGAGTGACAACAAGGATAAGCAAGGCCGGACTTACCTGCCCAAGGGGCACCCAATTGTCGACGCTACAAAGTTGATTGAGCCCAACAGCAAACAGACCTTGAAGCTTGATGCGATCAAGACCGAGGGAAACTACGAATTTGTATGCACCTTCCCAGGCCATGCAGCATTGATGTGGGGCACCATCGTCGTTACCAAGGACGTCGAAGCCTTCATTGCAGCGAATCCAACGCCGCAGGATCCTTCGGTGCACAGCGTTGCTGAGCACAAGGCACATGGTTCACGTTAACCCAGCACAAAGACAACTGCCGCTGCCGCTGCTGCGGGATTCGTTGCGGATCCTCGAAATTAATAGTCCATTCCGATGGTCGAACTTCTAGTAAATGCGTGAATCGACCGCGCCTCGAGATGCAAAAAACTGAGGCTTTGCATGTCATGCTGTACACGGCCTTGTTCGCGGCATTGTGCGCGGCATTGATCGCACCAAGATGCGGCGAGGCTGCCGAGGCCGGTGCGCCCTGGAAGCCCGTGGTGAGCCGGAGTGTTTCGGTGAATCGCGTCATCGACGTTCCCGAATATGCGAAGCCTCTCGGTCCCGCGGCCTCGTACTTGGAGTTCGGTTTGGAGTCCCGCTGGCGTTACGAGTTTCGCAGGATTGACTTTTCATGCCGGTTTCTCGATGGGGGGCACGCGGTGGTTTCTCGAACGTGGTTTTACCGCGGCTCAATCCCGAACTTGTAGTTCGGGGTAAAGCCCTAGTTCAAATTTCGAACTAAACGCGCGGACGGTCTGTGATTGGGCCCCCTCGGGAGCTGGGAAAGTGCTAAGGTTCCCCTCG
>JBILLC010000053.1:0-8679 GCA_044376275.1 Chthoniobacteraceae bacterium
TCGCCCAGACATAAGAGGGACTCACCGCCAGATCTTGCCATTCCTTCATTTCACTATTCCGATAGCCAGCAGCGCTTAGCGAGAACAGGACGCAGCAACCAACCGACTCCGACTTTGATAACATACCTAGAAGCCATCAGGGAAGCGCAAGCGCATGCGCTTGCCTCCGACCCGCGGGTGTACTTGTACGGGCAGGATATCGCAACTTTTGGAGGTGCGTTTAAAGCGACGAAAAATCTCGCTCAAGCATACCCCGGAAGGGTGCTGGACTCCCCGATAAGCGAAGATGCGATTGTTGGTTCTGCGATCGGTGCGGCCATTGAGGGGATGAGGCCCATCGTGGAAATGCAATTCGCGGATTTCTCGACCGTTGCTTTTAATCAGATCGTCAATCAAGCGGCGACGCTCCACTGGCGCACCGGGGTTCCCTGTCCGATCATCGTCCGATTGCCGAGCGGGGGAACACCGGGCAGCGGTCCTTTTCATTCGCAAAGCCTTGAAGCCATTTACGCGCACTACCCAGGCCTTGTGATTGTGACGCCTGCAACCGTGGAGGACGCTTACTCAATGCTCCTGGAGTCCATCACGATTGAAGACCCGGTGATCTTCTGCGAGCACAAATATCTTTATTACCACTTAAAGGCGGAGTCACTGCCGTCCGAGGCGCTGCCAATCGGCAAAGCAAGGGTCGCTCGCCAAGGTCGGGATGCAACGGTGGTCACCTACAGTGCAATGCTGCACGAATGTCTGGCGGCAGCCGACGAGTTGTCGAGGGAAGGTTGGGAACTTGAAATCGTCGATCTGCGATCGATCAAACCAATCGACACCGACACCGTTCTGGCGTCAGTTGCTCGGACTGGACGTATTCTGGCAGTGGGTGAGGCGTGGCCTTGGGGTGGCGTGACCGCCGAAATTATAGCGCGCGTGGCTAGCGAGGGATTCAACATTCTTGACGCCCCTCCAATGAGACTTAACAGCAAGGATACACCCGTCCCCTTTCATCCAAATCTTTGGGGAACCCATCGACCAACCGCTCAGACTATCGCCGCAGCTGCGAGGACTTTGCTGAACAAATAAACGCGAGGGCCGCCGCTTTCCTTTCCAATCCTAACCACTTTTCTATGCCACGCATACCCGTTGTCATGCCTCAGCTTGGCGAATCGATCGCCGAAGCGACTGTAACAGGAATCTTTTTTGAACGAGGCAGCACCGTCGAAGGTGATCAAGATATTCTCGAGGTAGAAACTCAGAAAGCGACAATGTCTGTGACGTCACCGTGCACCGGAACCGTGTCTGAGTGGAATGTGCAATTGCAGGAAAGTTACGCAGTCGGTGCGATCCTTGGCTACGTGGAGTGCACGGATGCCGAGGCAAAACGCCTCGGGCTGGACACGCCTCTAACCAATGACCGGGAAGATCACTCCCTGCCTCATGGATTCTCACCAAATGATCGGACAGTGTCCATTTCGACGGGCACGAAACGCCCCTCAAATGCGGTTGCTCCAACGCTTCGTGGGTTACCTGTTCCGGCAAGTGCGGCGGGCGCAGGATTTCTTTCGCCACGGATGCGTGCGAGAATGGAAGAACTTGGGCTGCATGCGGCAGACTTGGCGGGGATTGCCGGAAGCGGTGCGGCGGGACGACTAACCATTGAGGACTTTGAAAAGTTTTTGGCTCAGCTCGACAACCATCAAATGTCAAACGCTTCCAGCATGCGCGTTGCGGTTGCGGACGCGATGCGCCGTTCGTGGACTCGCCCGCTTGCTACAGTCGGCATGGCTGTGGTGCTTGACGAAATGCTTGCGCACCGCAAAGCAAGTCAGCAAAAAGCGGGTCCTGCGTTGTATGCGCTGCGTTCACTGGCAATTGCGCTTGGCGAAAACAGTGCGGTTGCAGGCCGGCTGATCGGCGACAAAATTGTGCATCCGCGCTCGATAGACGTGGGATTCGCAGTCGAAGCAGAGGATGGCGTTCTTGTCCCTGTTCTGCGTCACGCGGATCAATCGCCGCTAAGTGAATTGCTCATTCGCTACAATGATTTAGTCGACTTGGCACGCAGGCGCCGTTTGCCTGCAAACTCGACAGGCGGATCGATCGCGACAGTCACAAATTTTGGTTCATTTGGACTAGAATGGGCAACCCCCATTCCACTCCCTGAACAAACTCTGGTTCTCGGAATGGGCGCAGGCAAAGTTGTGCCCCGCTGGAAAAGCGCCAGCAAATCATTTGAACCGGCAACCGAATCGCAGCTCACCTTGTCGTTTGACCACCGAGTACTGGACGGCGGCGCCGCAGGCCGGCTCTTATCGAGAGTCTCGGCACTCCTAAACGCCCCTGACTCGCTTTAGAGATCTCACCCTCACAGTAATGGCGCGAGGCTTGCAGGGATCGCCCTTGTGGTTAGGGTGTTTGGCATGGATGCACCCCTCTCCAGACGCAGATTTCTGCGTACCGCCTTTTGCTCGAGCGCGGCTCTCGCGCTTAACGTTCGGCAAACAAGCGTGCTCTCATCGCCTTCGCCGGACCAGATGGACTTGCTGTTACTGGGCGATTTCGGAAGCGGCTTGGCCCCGCAAACACAAGTTGCAGAGGCGATGCGGTCGTACACGGAAAAGCTGGAGCTGAATCCAAAGTGGCTCGTCCTTCTTGGGGACAACTTTTACCACAACGCTGCGGTAGGAGGCGGCCTAAGCAAAGAACGGTGGGAATCAGGCTTTGAACAAATGTATCCGAAACAGACGTTCCCGTGCCCATGTCCAGCGATTCTCGGAAACCACGATTATCACGACACTCCCGGGGGCCCCGGCCAACAAATCGCTTACACACAAACCCCGGGCACGCGCTGGACGATGCCTTCGAAATGGTACCGACTCGAGCTTGAGGACAAGGCAACGTTCCTTTTCATCGATACAAATCTCAAAAGTCTAAGCGGCCGCACAAATCCCAAGAATCCGAGTGAGCGCCTCCCTTGCTTGACGCGCCAAGAGGAGGAGTCCCAGTGGGAGTGGTTACGCTCGCAACTCGCGTCCCCCCGAAACGGTTTTACATTTGTAATAGGACACCACCCGATTTTTTCCAACGGTGCTCACGGAGATTCACCTGAACTTGTGGAAAAGCTGGCTCCCATGCTTGAGAGCGCGAGCGTGCATTGGTACATCGCAGGACACGATCACGATCTTCAACACCTTGAGTTCAATCGTTTAAAAACCAGCTACATCATCTCGGGTGGCGGCGGCGCTCATTCAAGGGCGCTTAAAAACACGACCCGGACTATCCCGTTCGCGGAGCCCACGTATGGCTTTAGCCATATCCAACTCACTTCACTCACCTGCACAATTCGCCATATTAGCGCGGATGGCGTTCAACTGCACGCCGTTCATAAAACCTTAGCCCATCGCTGGAGCATTGTCTAATCGTGGCCCTACTGCCCTCGCTCCCCAAGTCGCAGTCCACTCCCAGCATCACCGCCCAGTAAAAAACCATGCTCAACGCACTCAAACTTGCAAAAACAAGCCACCGCATGAAATCGCTTCACTTACTCCTCGCCGCAACACTTGTACTGAAGCTTTCGACTGGCAGGACAGCGCCAAGTTCAGAGCCCGATCCTTCACAAATTGCGATTGCGGTGGTGAGCATTCTTGAGCAGGCACACTACTCTAAAAAACGCGTAGACAATTCGATGTCAGAGAAGTTGCTGCACAACTATCTTGACGATCTGGACTACAATCACCTTTTTCTTACTCAAGAAGACGTCGATTCATTCACGTCAAAATGGGCTAACAGCTTGGACGACGAGCTAATCTTTGGCAGGACTCAGGCGGCTGATCAAATGCACAGCATCCTCAAGGATCGGGCTGAGGAGCGGGTAAAATATGTGATGGAGATCCTCAACTCCGAAATTGCACTCAACCTCGACCACACAGTCCAAATTAACAGACAAAAAGCCCTTTGGCCAACCTCCAAGGAGGACGCCGATCGAATTTGGCGTGACAGAATCGCGTCTGAAATGATCCAGGAGCGGCTCAACAATAAAAAGGCTGACCCGGCCTCGGTGATAAGGAAACGCTATGATGAGTTTATCCGAGATTTGCGTGAGCGCACGCCAAAGGATGTGCACAAAACTTTTCTTACGTCGCTTGCCAAGTCTTACGACCCACACTCCGAATATCTTGCAAAGGACGACCAAGAGCAGTTCAACATCAGTATGCGCCTTTCTCTTTTTGGAATTGGCGCCCGTTTGAAGAGTGAGGAAGGCTACGTAAAAGTCGAACAGGTTGTTCCCGGAGGACCCGCAAGTCGCAGTGAAAAAATCAAGCCAGGCGACCGAATTGTTGGAGTCGCGCAGGGTAATGGCGAGTTTGTTGATTGTGTCGACATGCGCCTCGACAAGGTGGTGAGCATGATCCGAGGCGAGAAAGACACAGTCGTCCGGCTTCAAATTATTCCAGTCGGCTCCACCAATGCATCAGAGCGGGCAACCATCGAATTAAAGCGAGATGAAATCAAATTGAAGGACGGAGAGGCGCATTCGGAGTTGATTGAGTTGGTGCAGGCAGATGGCAAGGCTCTCAAGATTGGAATCATAGAGCTGCCGTCATTCTATCGGGACTTCGCGAAAGGAAACGATCCGGAAGCCAAAAGCACGACGCGCGATGCCCTGCTTCTGCTCGATCGTTTAAAAACCGAGGGTATTGATGGGCTAATTATGGATTTCAGGAGGGACTCTGGGGGTTCGCTAGAGGAGGCAATCAATCTTTCAGGTCTATTTTTCGGGGAGGGACCCGTGGTCCAAACGAAGGGTCCAAATGGTGAGATCGCAGTCTCCCGCGATGTCAATCCCTCTGTGGCATATGATGGTCCGATGGTGGTCCTAGTGAACCGACTTAGCGCCTCCGCGAGCGAGATTTTTGCCGCGGCGATGCAGGACTACGGCCGCGCAGTCATCGTCGGCGACAGCAAAACCTATGGCAAAGGCACGGTACAGCAGATGGTGGAGCTCGCAAAAGTCATGCCTACATTGGCCAATGCGCAGAAAGCCGGTTCGATAAAGTTTACTATCCAAAAATTTTACCGTATCGCTGGCGGTTCAACCCAACTGCGTGGAGTTGAAAGTGACATTGTGTTGCCTTCGATGTCAGACCAAGACGAGATCGGTGAAGCCGCACTCAAAGATCCACTCCCGTACGACACGATTCCACCGGTGAAGTACGACCGATGGAAAGGACAGTTGCACTTGGATGAACTTAGAAACAACTCCGCTGCGAGAGTTTCAAAGAACCCCGAATTCGGTTTCATCACTGAGGATTTAAAGCGAATCCGCGAGTATGTTTTGTCCAACAGCATTTCGACTAATGAAGCCATTCGCAAAGAGGAACTTGAGAAAGACAAATCCCGCAATGAAATGCGCGACGCCGAGCGCGAATCTATGAAGCAAAGTGGCAACCCAAAAGCGTTCCGCATCACACTGGATAACGCCAAGGCAGGGCCATTACAGACAATCACTTTCATCGAACCCAAACGGAAATCAAAGACTCCAACAACCGAGCAAGCGGCATCCCCTGAGGAGCAGAAACAGCCCGACCCAGCGCCCGAAAGCAACGAGAATGCAACGTCTAAATCAGCACCCCTTCGGAATGATCCGGTCAAAGAGGAATCTTTGCACATTCTGTCTGACTTGATACGCCTCACAGGTGGCATGAAGTAGCCAGGCGCTCTGAAACATGTGGAGCTGCAACTTACTAAGGCATGCCGAGAGAAACAGCACTCCGTAGTTGGATTTGTTTTTACGGTTGCAAAAGCGAGGTGCCGATCTGGGGATTTGCATCGACGCGCCCCCCCTCAAAACTCCAAACACGCAGGTAATCGATCTCAAAGAAATTTGGAAAAGCCGTGTCAGGGGTTGGCGCACCGGAGGGCCCGAATCTGCTACTTACTCCGTTGCTCAGAATGATATACATCGGCGTGCTAGGAACATACACCCCTTCGGTCTCGTGCTTGACTTCACCATTTTGAATCCACCTGGCCTGCCCTGGAAGCCATAGCAACCCGAATGTGTTCCACGATCCCTCGAAATCCACATCAACGTTCCCACTGCTTGCCCAGTTCACCTCTGGAAAATTTCCGTGGCACAAGCCGAGGTGCATGAGTTTTTTCGCTCCATAATATTCGGCAATGTCAAACTCTGGAGGCCACTGGTGACTTTGCGGCATCAGCCAAAAGCAGGGCCACACCCCCTTCCCTCCCGGAAACCTCGCACGTATTTCGATGTAACCATAAGTGAAAACAAAGCGGTCGTGTGAGGACACCATTCCGGCAGTGTATTGGTAAGTTCCGTCAGGATCGTCCCCGCGAATGGCACAGCGCGAAGCCCTCAATCGCAGCGACCCAGCTCCAAGCAAAACATCGTCATCAACAATATAATTCAAATAGGAGCTGTTATGATATCGGTCCCCCTCGCGCCCAAACACCTTGAGTTTAGTTTCCCACAGCTCGCGATTTAACACCGGCGACTCAAAAGTCTCCTCCAAAACCAGCTTGAAACCTTTGGGAGGAAAATGTAGGTCGTCTGGGCTGGCCGCCATCACAGTAGAAATCAACGCGGACCAGAGCATAACTGTAAAAAAGAGTGAGCCAAAACGCCACAAGCAGTGAGGGCGCTCGTTCACCCGACCGTCGATGATGTCATTTCCCAATTTCATTCACCAAACATTGAGGCTGTCTCTAAAAATGGAAGGGCGTATTTGGGATTTGCCCAATCTCTAAACACAGCTTTAAGATCCTGAAGGGAGCTGCATCCCACTTTGGTCTTTTATTATGTCTAGCCTGATGCCTGAACGCCCTTCTGGATGCGACACGCCTTGGAAAATCGGCGTAGCCGCAAGTCTTTATAACCCAAGGTGGGTTGAGGGCCTTGTTTCCAACTTTCAATGTGAATTGAAAACAATTAGCCCACGATGCTCGATCCAAGTCCACTGGGTGCCGGGATCCTTTGAACTACCACTGGCGGCAGAATTGATGGCTGCCGGCGGTGAGTTTGATTGCGTTGCGACATTTGGAGTGTTGCTAGACGGAGCGACTGCGCATGCAACTTTGGTTGCACAGGCAATCACCCAGCAACTTTTACACACTTCAATTACTCATCGGATCCCAGTGCTCCATGAGGTGTTGTTAGTGAAGGACGCGCCTCAAGCTGAGGAACGCTGCCTTGGCTCTGAAATCAATCGAGGTGTTGAGGCAGCACGCGCAGCAGTAAGGATGCTGCGAGCGGTCAGCGCGATCCGCTCAGATTCGGCGCTGAGCAAAAGCCCCCCAGCTTAGAGGTCCAAAATGGCAGAGTCCAAAGATACCGAGTTAAAAACGGGAGGATCAAAGGTTGGCATCCGCCGGGATGGTCGAGAGGCTGCTGTTCAATTTCTTTTCCAGTTGGACCACCAAGGATTTGAACCAGGTGTACCCGACCCTGATTTTTGGAGGTTGCGCTCGGCCAGCTCCGATGTCGACAAGCAGCAATCCCCACCAATCGCTCCAAAGGCGAGGGCTTTTGCAGAAGCGTTGGTGAAAGGGGTTTGTGATAACCGCCATGAAATCGATGCGCTGATTGTGCAATTCACGCAGAACTACCAACTCCAGCGGCTTGCAGCAGTGGATCGAAGTATTCTTCGGATGTCTGTCTATGAGTTGATTTTTTCCACCGACGCTCCGCCAGCCGTTGCGATTAATGAGGGAATCGAGATCGCGAAGCGCTTCGGTTCAGAGGATTCAGGGCGCTTTGTGAATGGATTGCTTGACCGCATTCGCAAGGAAGTACCTCGCAACCCAACCCCGATTGCGAATGGTCAAACTACACAACCCACAACACTGTAATGGTGCAGGCGAAGACCTCAAACGCCCGTACATGAAGTTTAAATCTCGCCCCTAGTCTCCACCGCAATGGCATTTGGCTTTTTCAAAACTATTCTTCAGAAGTTCACCGGTAAACCAGTGGATTGGGATGAGCTTGAAGAAACGCTCATCCGCTCAGATCTTGGTGTGCCAATGACCATGCAGATTCTCAAGCAACTGCAGGCGAATCCGCAAAAACTCACAGCAGAGGGCGTGGTGGAGGTTGCCCGAGAAGAAATCCTAAAAGTGATGCCACGAGACACCGCGATGCTCCGACCGCTTCCCGCGTCACCGAAAGTTATTCTCGTGGTTGGGGTTAATGGAACAGGCAAGACAACCTCAAGCGCGAAACTCGCGAACCTTCTGAAAAAGAAAGGCCACTCCGTACTACTCGCCGCCGCAGATACGTTCCGCGCAGCAGCGATCGAACAACTTGAAGTCTGGGCGACGCGCATCGGATGCGATCTGATCAAGGGCCCCTACAACGCCGACCCAGCGGCGATCTGTCATGATGCCTACCGCGCGGCTGTGGCTCGAAACGTAGAGTTTCTGATTTGTGACACAGCAGGACGACTTCACACGAAATACAACCTGATGCAGGAGCTTTCAAAGGTGCGGCGAGCAATCTCGAAATCAGACGAGACCGCGCCACACGAAACGCTGCTCGTTGTCGATGCGACAACGGGAAGCAACGCACTTGTTCAAGCGCGAGAATTTAAAGCGGCAACTGGAGTTTCTGGAATCATCGTCACAAAACTTGACGGTTCAGGCAAAGGCGGTTGTGTGATCTCCATCCAG
>JBILLC010000054.1:0-8678 GCA_044376275.1 Chthoniobacteraceae bacterium
TTCCGCTCGCAGTGCTCTCGAACAAGTCGAAGCTGCTTTACGACTATTTCAAGCAGCTCTTCGCGCAGGTGACCAATCCGCCGATCGATTGTATTCGTGAGGAGATTGTGACTTCGTCGGTGACCACGATCGGGCCAGAGGGGAATCTGTTGGAACCCACGCCGAAGAGTTGCCATTTGATCGAACTGCCGACGCCGATCATCACCAACGAGGAGCTTGCAAAGCTCCGCCATGTCGCTCACGGACAGTTCCGCTCTGTGACCTTACCAACGCTTTTCGAAGCATCCAAGGGCGCCAAAGGTTTGGAGGCGGCGTTCGACGAACTGTGCACGCAGGCTGGTTTGCAGATCGATGCCGGCGTGAATCTGATCATTCTCAGCGACCGTGGTGTCGATCGGCACAATGCGGTGATTCCCCCGCTGTTGGCAGTGGCCGGGCTGCATCATTTCCTGATCCGCGAAGGAAAGCGCACCAAAGTAGGTTTGATTTTGGAATCTGGTGAACCGCGCGAGGTGCATCACTTTTGCACGCTGATCGGTTACGGTTGCGCTGGAATCAATCCGTACCTCGCCTTTGAGACGCTCGATGACATGATTCGGCAGGGTCTTCTGGTCGGGGTCGACCACTACACAGCGTGCAAAAACTTCGTGAAAGCCGCGACCAAGGGAATTGTGAAAGTGGCGTCGAAGATTGGTATTTCGACGATACATAGCTATATGGGCGCTCAGATTTTTGAGTGCGTCGGATTGCAGCAGTCCGTGGTGGACAAGTTTTTCTCCGGAACCGCTACTCGTATTGAGGGTGCGGATCTGGAGGCGATCGCTGAAGAGACTCTGGAGAGGCATCACAAGGCGTTTCCAGATCGGGTTGAGAATGCGGCGACGCTTGATGTGGGTGGCGACTATCAGTGGAGGAACGAAGGTGAGGCGCACTTGTTCAGTCCGCAGGTGATTCATTCACTTCAGAAATCGGTGCGCACCGGCAACTACGAGACGTTCAAGACTTACTCCTCGCTTGTGAACAAGCAGATGGAGCAGATTTTTACGTTGCGCGGTTTGCTTTCATTTAAGGAACGCGCGGCGGTGCCAATCGAGGAGGTGGAGTCGGTGGAGGCGATTGTGAAGCGTTTCAAGACTGGTGCGATGAGCTACGGATCGATCTCGCAGGAGGCGCATGAGAGCCTCGCAATCGCGATGAATCGTTTGGGTGGTAAGTCCAACACGGGCGAAGGCGGAGAGGATCCCGAGCGTTACACATGGACCAACGAGAAGGGTGATTCGAAGAACAGCGCGATCAAGCAGGTGGCCTCCGGACGGTTCGGAGTGACGAGCTTGTATCTTACGAATGCGCAGGAGTTGCAGATTAAAATGGCGCAGGGAGCGAAGCCGGGTGAAGGCGGGCAGTTGCCTGGCGCGAAGGTGTATCCATGGATCGCGAAAGTTCGGCATTCGACTCCGGGTGTGGGTTTGATTTCGCCGCCGCCGCATCACGATATTTATTCGATCGAAGATCTTTCCGAGCTGATTCATGATTTGAAGAACGCGAATCGCGCGGCGCGTGTGAGCGTGAAGTTGGTGTCTGAAGTGGGCGTTGGGACGATTGCCGCGGGTGTGGCGAAGGCGCACGCCGATGTGGTGCTGATCTCGGGTTTCGATGGCGGGACCGGGGCCTCGCCACAGACTTCGATCAAGCATGCGGGATTGCCTTGGGAACTTGGGCTTGCTGAGACGCATCAAACTCTTGTGCTCAACAGGCTGCGTTCGCGCATCGTGGTTGAGACAGATGGCCAGTTGAAGACTGGACGCGATGTGGTGATTGCTGCGCTTTTGGGCGCGGAAGAGTTCGGATTTGCAACCGCGCCGCTCGTGACACTGGGCTGCATCATGATGCGGGTTTGTCACCTCAACACGTGTCCGGTGGGAGTGGCGACGCAGGATCCTGAGCTTCGCAAGAATTTCACGGGCGATCCGGCGGACGCGGTGAATTTCATGAAATTTATCGCGCAGGAAGTGCGTGAAATCATGGCGCAACTCGGGTTCCGGAGTATTAATGAAATGGTGGGGCGCACGGATGTTCTGGAACCGCGCCGTGCAGTGGAGCACTGGAAGGCGAAAGGTATTGATTTGTCGAAGCTGCTGTATTCGCCGCCGATGGGGCCCGAGGTCGGGCGTTTCTGCACGGAGGTTCAGGATCATGGGCTTGAAAAGGGGCTCGATCTCTCGGTGTTGCTGAAGGCTTGTGAACCTGCGATTGAGCGCGGTGAAGCGGTGAAGGTTGAGTTGCCGATTATGAATACCAATCGTGTGGTTGGTACGATTCTCGGAAACGAAATCACGAAGCGTCACCGCGATGGGTTGCCTGATGGCACGGTGCATTTGAAGTTCAAGGGCAGCGCTGGCCAGAGCCTTGGGGCGTTTGTGCCGAAGGGTGTGACTATCGAGCTCGAGGGCGATGCGAATGACTACGTTGGCAAGGGTCTGAGCGGCGGCAGGGTGATTGTTTACCCTGATGCAAAGGCGACCTTCGCTGCTGAGGACAACATTTTGTTAGGCAATGTTGCGCTTTACGGGGCGACATCGGGGGAGGCGTTTTTCCGCGGGGTTGCCGGAGAACGTTTCTGTGTGCGTAACTCGGGCGTCGACGCGGTGGTAGAGGGAGTCGGCGATCATGGGTGTGAGTACATGACGGGCGGAACTGTGGTGGTGCTCGGAGCGACCGGCCGCAATTTCGCAGCTGGGATGAGCGGTGGGGTTGCGTATGTGCTGGATGAGAAGGGCGACTTTGCAACTCGCTGCAACAAGCAGATGGTTGGTTTGGAAAAGCCTGATGACAGGGACGCTTCAGTCTTACGTGCGCTCATTCAGAAGCACGCGGATTTGACGGGGAGTAAGAAGGCTGAACATGTGTTGGCCGACTGGGACGAGATGCGTGAGAAGTTCGTGAAAGTGATGCCAAAGGACTTTAAGCGGGTGCTGCAGGCGATCGCGACGGCCAAGGCCAAGGGATTGAGCGGCGACGACGCATTGAACGAGGCGTTTGAAATGAACGCCCGCGATGTGGCTCGTGTAGGCGGAGGCTAGGAAGCAAACCTGCCGTCAAGGGAACGAACAATAAATTATTTACTCAGCAGAAACATGGGAAAACCAACCGGCTTTTTTGAATACGACCGCGAACTGCCTGCGGACCGCGATCCAGTGACTCGCATTCGGGATTGGAAGGAGATTCACAACCATCATTCCGAGGAGAAACTCCGCACACAGGGTGCGCGCTGCATGGATTGCGGCGTCCCTTTCTGTCACACAGGCAAGCTCATTAGTGGGATGGCGAGCGGGTGTCCGATTAATAATCTGATCCCCGAGTGGAACGATCTTGTGTATCGCGGTCTCTGGCGCGAAGCGCTTGAGCGCCTTCACAAGACCAACAATTTTCCAGAGTTCACCGGCCGCGTTTGCCCTGCACCCTGCGAGGGTTCTTGCGTGCTCGGAATCAACAAACCCGCGGTGACGATCAAGAACATTGAGGTGTCGATCGTTGACAAGGGATGGGAGAACGGGTGGGTGATTCCTCATCCTCCGGCGAAGCGCACTGGCAAGAAGGTTGCCGTGATTGGTTCCGGGCCCGCGGGATTGAGCGCGGCCGCGCAGCTTAATCACGCCGGACACACGGTCACTGTTTTTGAAAGAGCTGATCGGCCGGGTGGGTTGCTAATGTACGGCATTCCCAACATGAAACTCGACAAGGAAGAGGTGGTCATGCGCCGCATCCGTTTGATGGAGGACGAGGGAATCACTTTCAAGTGCAACACGTCGGTTGGAACTGACATCACGGTCGAAAAACTCCGGAAAGACTTTCACGCGGTTGTGATCTGTACAGGGGCCACCAAGCCTCGTGACCTTCCAATCGAGGGCCGCCAGTTTAAGGGGATCCATTTCGCGATGGATTTTTTGACCGCAAACACGAAAGCCGTGCTTGGAGCGAAGGGCGATGCCGCATTTATCAATGCGGAAGGCAAAGATGTTGTGATCATCGGCGGAGGCGATACCGGGACGGATTGCGTTGGGACGTCGCTGCGGCACGGATGCAAGTCGCTTGTGCAGGTCGAGATTCTGCCCAAGCCTGCCCTCGTGCGTCAGAAGGACAATCCCTGGCCCGAATGGCCCAAGGTTTACAAGATGGACTATGGACAGGAGGAGGCCGCGGCAAAGTTCGGAAGCGATCCGCGCGTGTACGTGACCACGGCGACTAAATTCGAGGGTGATGCCGAGGGGAATGTGAAGGCGGTCCACACCGTCCAAGTCGAGTGGAGCAAAAACGATAAAGGGCAGTTCGTGCCCAAGAATGTGCCCGGGACAGAAAGGGTGATGCCGGCGCAGTTGGTACTTCTTGCGATGGGTTTCCTCGGGCCGGAGCAGCCGTTGCTGGATGCGATCGGAGTGGAGCGTGATGCGCGTTCCAACATCAAAGCGGAGCACGAGAAATATGTGACGAGTATCCCGGGTGTGTTTGCGGCTGGCGACTGCCGTCGCGGGCAGAGTCTTGTGGTTTGGGCTTTCAACGAGGGGCGTGGTGCAGCGCGCGAGTGCGACCGCTTTTTGATGGGCGCCACTGAGTTGCCTTAGAATCGTAGGAAGTTACACGGCGGCGAGGATGAGCTGGCGGGCTTCTCCCGCGACTTGAATCGTTCGGGGTACGCTAGCTGAAAACGCTAGCTGAAAAGCTTCGCGATCGGCTGGCCTCCGTCGGTGATCGGTACGGGCCGGTCTCCGTCGTAGAGGTTCCGCGTGTAATCAATCCCGAGTGCCGCGTGCACCGTCGCGAACAGATCCGGGACGGACACCGGATCAGAGACAATCGTTTTGCTGATGTCGTCCGTCTCTCCATAGGCGCCACAATGCTTCAAGCCGCCGCCGGCGATCACGCAGGTGAATGTCTTGCCTTGATGCCCGCGGCCTCCGCCGCTGTCGAACTCGGGCGGACGCCCGAATTCAGAGCTCACCAAGATGAGTGTTTTATCCAGGATCCGCCGCGCTTCCAGATCCAAGAGAAGTGCTGATAACGCGCTGTCAAGTTCGCGGATGAGGTTGTGCTGCCCTAGGATTCCGGTGTTATGCACGTCCCATCCGGATCCATTTAGAAAGTTGAGGTTGTGGGAAACTTCGATGAAGCGGACTCCGCGCTCCACCAGTCGTCTTGCCAGCAAGCAGCGTTGGCCGAATTCCCCGCCGTATTGCTCTCTAAGATCTGCGCGTTCTTCGTCCAGATTGAAAACCTTGTTGAATTCGGGTCCGCTCAAACGAAGGCTTTGCTCGATCGCCGCATCATAATCTGCGAGGCGCGCGTCAGCGGTTCCAGTGTGGCCTTGTTGCAGTCCGGCAAGAAGGGATTCCCGGCGGGCCGCTCTCTCCTTTCCGATGCCGTCTGGATGCGACAATCCCGCGGGGCCGCGTCCGGTTTCGGTCAGGTAAAGATAGCCTGCTTTGGCCCCGAGAAATCCCGGGCCTCGCGTTGCGCTTGGGTAGCCGATGACCACATAAGGGGGGGCGCTTTGCGATGCGGCGCCCATCTCATGGGCGATCACCGATCCAAGTGACGGGTAGATGACGGTGCCGCTCACGGCGCGACCGGTGTGCATCCGGTTTGTTGCGGCGGCATGTTCGTCCACGACGCCATGGTTGACCGTTCGTAGCGCGGTCACGCGGTCCATCAGGGGTGCGAGTTTTGAGAGATGTTCGCAAACGCGCACACCGGAAACCGCCGTGGCAATACTCTCGTAATAAGATCCGGCGAGCTTCGATTTTGGATCACCGGGACGTTTTGGGTCGAATGTATCGATTTGGGACATGCCGCCCCCGAGCCAGATCGAAATCACGTGTTCGGCTTTTCCCCGTAAGAGTGTTGGGTTGGAGTCTGCGTGCAAGGGGAGGATTCGGGCGCCGATGGCGGCGCCTGCGGTCGAGAGGAATTGTCTGCGGTTCATAGAGGTGGAAGAGGCAACAACGGCAGGAACGGAAGCTGAGGGCGTTTTGGGCGGTTGGGTTTATGGCATCCAGACAAATTCACGCGTGTTGAGGACGCTCCATACGAGGTCCTCGAATTTTTCACGCCACTCCGGTTTTAAGCGCGGATCCGGCGGCGGCCCCTGTCTGGCGCGTTTGTCGTTCTGCAGAGCCACGGTGGTCGAGTCGGGGTGCAAATGGTTAAACCAGGTTAGGCGTGGCAGTGGCTCCGGAACTGGAGGTGGCTGTAGGCTAAGCTCGGGCACCAGCCTTTCGGTGAAGCCCTCGCGCAGGGTGTCGAGAAACGGTTGTGCCTCCCGCTGGGTGGGCGGTCTGCTCAAGAAGCGCAGGAAAACGCTTTCGACAATCGACTCCGGTGAGGAGGCCCTCACCGCCAGATCGGCGAGGGGACTGTTGTAAGAAGCGCGTGTGAGTGTGGAGGAAAGCGCCCCATTTGCGAGGACCCCCGGTTGCAGTACGTTAGGAGCGATCTCGCGGTCCGTCCGCGGTGCCTGTCGTGCGCCACTCCATCCAAACGCCTCCAGCACGTCGACTACGCATTGCGAATACGGCAGGCTCAAGCTCGGCCTGTCCCTGTCGTTCGTGAGGTTGGCGAGCATCCAAGCGCGGGTCGGTTTGCCAAGATTGATCCGCCCTCCCTCGGGCCGACGTCCGGTTGGGTCGAAGGTGATCTCCTCGGTGTTCATCGCTTGGCCTGATGCCGAGTAGAGCGCGTCAACCACCTGCTCAGCACTGAGTCGCCTGCGCTCGGGGGCGGTGAAAAAGCGCAGATCCGCGGAAGCTGTGAGATTGGATCCAGTAGCCTCCCGTTGGTAGAGCTCCGAGGTGAGGATGCGTCTTACGAGGTGCTTAAGGTCGTATCCGTGGATAACGAAGTCATGGGCGAGCCAATTCATGAGATCCGGATGGGATGCAGAGTGGCCTTCCCAATCCGCCACTGGTTCGATGAATCCTGCGCCAATAAACCGACGCCAGGTGCGGTTGACAATGACCCGTGCAAAGCGGGTGTTCTGCGGGGATGTCAGCAGTGCCGCCAGGCGTTCGCGTGTGTCTTTTGGGTTTTGCGTGAGTGTGTCCAAGGATTGGTCGTCGATGGCGCCGGTGTCATCCGCGAACGCCCATCCGGGCTGGATTTGTTCGCCGGGCTTCAGTGTCGCTTTGATGAGCGATTCCCGCGTTTTCTTTTCGAAAAACGCAGCAGGCACCATGCTTGTTTTCGGAACGGTAACCGGTTTGCGCTCCAGAAGTGCGGCGAGTCCGAAAAGGTCGGCTTGTTTGGTGCTATGGTAGGGTGCGTCATGGCAGCGTGCGCATTGGAGTTCAACGGCTAGAAATGCGGATGCAATGATTTGTCCCTTCGTTGCAAAAGGCGCATCGTTTTCACCGGCTACGCTGAATCCTGCGCTTCCTCCGGTGTGCTGGTTGCCGCGCATTAGCACCAACTCGGTGACGAAACGGTCGAACGGTTTGTTGTCCCGCAAAGCGTCTAGGATGAACCAGCGGAATGGGCCGGTGGTGTTGAGGGTGGGGTTGATGAGAGTTGGATTTTCAGCGAGCACATCCATCCAGTAAGGCATCCATGAATCAGCCCATGTGGGAGCCTCCAAAAGCTGGTCGATTTCCAACTCGCGCTTGTTCGGTCGTGAGTCCTGAGAAAAACGTTTCAGTGCGGACTCGCTGGGCGGCACCCCGGCGAGATCGAGCCAAAGTCGGCGCAGATAGGCCGCGTCGCTCAATTTCGCAGAGGGTTTCACGTCGGTTTCGCTGACTGGAGGGCTCGGCCACCCGGCGCCCGAACGGATCCAGTTTTCAAGAATCTCAATCTGCTCTGGTTTCAGCCCCTGACCTTTTGGGGGCATTCGTTCGTCTTCCTCTTTGCTCCGGATGCGCTGAATGAGTTGGCTTGCGGCAATATCCCCCGGGACCAGAGCGGGGATGCCGGACTCGCCCGGGCGAAGCGCAGCCTCGCGGCTGTTGAGTTTGAGTCCGCCCTTATCCTTGTCGCCGTGGCAGCGAAAGCACTCGTCCCGAAGAATGCTGAGGACTTTGGTGTGAAAATGCCGCGAGTCTTCAATGGGAGCCTTGGCTGAGGCATCAAGCGCGGTTCGAATCTTTGCCTTCAGAAACGCATCGACGGGATGGGCCGCGTCCGGGGGCACTGTCGGTGCAGGATTTCGCTGTCCCCAGCTTTTTGCGGCGGAATGGCGGGCGTTCCAGAATGCATCTTGGGTTGTCGCAGCTTGCCGGCGGTTTTGAGTGTCGAGCGATTCGATCGCATTTGCCAGCCGCTTCAACTCTGGCTCCATCGAATCATCGGTGAGCGGAAGCGGCATCGCACCATCCGCCGCTCCGAGCACAAGATGCCCGCCGTTGGGCGATCTGAAAGACAAACACAGTTCACCGGGTTCGGCGCGCCATTTTGGGCCGCCGACAAGCGTCTCAACCACCACTCTGCAACGGCCGTCTTCTGGCACCTTTGCCGTTCCAAAAACCTCCCTCATCTCGTATCCGGGTGAGCGAAGGCCGGGAACGCTGGAGACTGGGGGAGGTGCCAAAGGTTCTTCTCCGTCCGGCGGGGATTTTCCTGAGTGCGAATCGTTGCGCATCACAAGCGCGCCATTCAACCAAACGCGGCCCAGGTTTTTGACGCGGAGCTGAAGC